>JACQFU010000580.1 GCA_016199905.1 Candidatus Wallbacteria bacterium | reverse complement strand
TCGCCTCGCGCACCGCGTCGAGGGTCGCGTCGCTCACGGTGAAGGACGCATGGATTCCGAGCGCGGCTCCGAAGCGGCCGTCGCGCCGCTTCCTCAGGTAGCGCGCGTTCTCCTCGATCCCCTGCTGCGTCTTTTCGGGGCCGTCGCGGTCCGACACCTCATAGCACAGGCACCCGCGCAGCCCCACTTGCCGGAAGCCATTCTCGATCAGATCCAGGCTCCCCGGGATCGCCGCGGGCGACGCGTGGTGATCGAACAACGTCGTGCACCCCGCCATCGCGGCGTCCACCAGCCCCACCATCGCCGAGGCCCGGATCGCCTCCTCGTCCAACTTGCGGTCCAACCGCCACCAAAGCCGCTCGAGGATCTCGACGAAGTTCGCAGGCGGCGGGTCCTTCAAGGCCATCCCGCGCGCCAGGCACCCATAGAGGTGCGTGTGCAGATTGATCAGGCCAGGCATCAGCAGCAGCCCCCCGCGGTCCCGGAACGCAGCTGTCGGGTGCTTGGCCCGCAGCTGGGCTGTCGTCCCGACCTCGACGATCGTGCCCTTCTGGTAGGCGACCGCTCCGTCGTCGAAGAAGGGCGCCGCGGGATCGAACGTGATGAGAGGACCGTTGCCGGAGATCTCCATATCCCTCACGCTCCCAGGTAGGCCTCCCGCACCATCGGGTTCTTCTCCACATCGGCGGCGGCCCCGTGCAGGATCACCTTGCCTGTCTCCAGGACATAGCCGCGGTGGGCGCACTTGAGCGCCATGTGCGCGTTCTGCTCCACCAGCAGCACCGTGACCCCCTCCTCGTTGATCCGCTTGATGATGCGGAAGATCTCCTCCACCAGCAACGGCGCCAGGCCGAGCGACGGCTCGTCGAGGAGCAGCAGCCGCGGGCTCGCCATCATGCTTCTGCCGATGGCCAGCATCTGCTGCTCGCCGCCCGAGAGCGTGCCGGCGGCCTGGGCCATCCGGTCGCGCAACCGAGGGAAAAGGCCGTAGACGCGTTCCAGGTCCCGGGCGATGACCTCCTTGTCCTTGCGAAGGAAGGCGCCCATTTCCAGGTTCTCCAGCACGGACATCGGCGCGAAGACTCGCCTTCCCTCCGGGCAGTGGATCAACCCGCGCGACACGATGTCGACCGGGTCGCGCCCCAGGATCGACTCCCCCTCGAAGCGGATGGAACCGCGTTTAGGCGAGACCAGGCCGCTGATGGCGCGCAGCGTCGTGGACTTGCCGGCTCCATTGGCTCCGACGAGCGTCACGATCTCGCCGGTGTCGATTGCAATCTCGATGCCCTTGAGGGCGTGCACGGCGCCGTAGAAGACGTCGAGGTCGCGGATCTCCAGCAAGGGTTCGCTCAAGGGGACTATCCCTCCGTGCCGAGGTAGGCCTCGAGCACCTGCGGGTTCTTGCGGATCTCCTCGGGCAGGCCCTGCGCGATCGTTTCGCCGTAGACCAGCACCAGGATGCGCTCGCAGATCCCCATCACGAACTTCATGTCGTGCTCGATCAGAAGCATCGCCAGCTTGAACTCCTTGCGGATGTTGGTCAGCCGGCCCAGCAGCTCTCGCGTCTCGGTCGGGTTGAGCCCCGCCGCGGGCTCGTCGAGCAGCAGCAGCTTCGGCCGCACCGAAAGAGCGCGCGCGATCTCCAGCCGCTTCTGGTAACCGTACGGAAGGCTGCCCGCGATCTCGCCGGCCACCTGGTCCAGCTCCAGCCGCTCCAGCAGTTGCATGCACTCGGCGTGAATGCGCTTCTCCTCGCTGTAATAGGTCGGCAGGCGCATGACGGCCGCGCCGATCCCGTAGCCCGTCCGGAAGTGCTGCGCCGTCTTCAAGTTGTCGAGCACCGTCAAGTTGGAGAACATCCGGATGTTCTGAAAGGTGCGGACCATCCCCTGCTGGGCGACCTGATAGGCCTTGAAGCCGGTCACGTTCTTGTCGTTCAGGACGATCTTTCCGGTGGTCGGCGGAATGAACCCCGTCAGCAGGTTGAAGACAGTGGTCTTGCCGGCTCCATTGGGTCCGATGAGTCCGACCATCTCGCCGGGCTCCATCGAGAGCGTGAAGTCCTTGACGGCCGTCAGGCCGCCGAAGACCTTGCTCACGTTTTCGGCTTCGAGCAGAGGCATCGCGCTACTCGGCCGCTACCGGCGGGTTGCCCGGCGCGGGTCCGCCGCGGCCCATCGCTCGGGTGTAGAGCACGCCCAGGATCGTGCTCAGCTCGCGGCGCCCCAGCAGCCCTTCCGGTCGAGTGAGCATCAGCAAGATCAAAAGGATGGGGTAGATCACCATCCGCCACTGCGCGAAGACGCGCAGGTACTCCGGCAGCAGCGTCAGCACCACCGCGCCCAGAACCGACCCCGACAACGACCCCATCCCGCCCAGCACGACCATCAGGAGGATCTCGATCGACTTGTCGATTTTGAACAGGTCGGCCTTGATGTAGGTCACCCAGTGCGCGAAGAGCGCTCCCGCCACGCCTGCGAAGAACGCTCCGATGGCGAAGCTCAACGTCTTGTACCGGGCCGTGTTGATGCCAAGCGATTCCGCCGCCAGTTCGTCCTCGCCGATGGAGGAGATCGCGCGTCCCTCGCTGGAACGGACGATGTTGCGGAGGATCAGGCAGGTGACGAACGCCCAGCCGTAGATCCAGACCAGGCTCTTCACCTCTGGGATCGCCGGGTACCCGAGTGCCCCTCGCGTGATCTCCTTGGGGACCAGGTCCTGCAATCCGACCAGCGTCGCCGCCTTCATAGTGACGTCGTCGAAGTTCACGATCGCCACGCGCACGATCTCCGACAGACCGAACGTCGCGATCGCCAGGTAGTCGCCCTTGAGCCTGAGGATCGGAATCCCCAGCAGCAGCCCGAACGCGAACGCGAGCAGCGCCCCGGCCAGCGTCGCCAGCAGAAACGGCCATCCGCAGGCCTTGGTCAGGATCGCCGCTGTGTAGGCGCCGATGGCCATGAAGCCGGCGTGGCCCAGCGAGAACTGGCCCGTGAACCCGTTGATCAGGTTCAGGCTCACCGCCAGGATGATGTTGATTCCCATGAAGGCCAGGACCTGGATGTGATAGCTGGAGATCTCGATCATCACACCTTCTCCGGCTGGTTGGACCCCATCAAACCCGTCGGCTTCACCAGGAGGATCAGGATCAGGATGCCAAAGGCGAAGGCGTCGCGCAGCGTGCTGCTCACATAGCCGACGACCAGCGCCTCCGTCACACCCATGATCAGCCCGCCCACTACCGCGCCCGGGATGTTACCGATGCCGCCCAGGACCGCGGCGACGAAGGCCTTGGCGCCCGGCAGCGCCCCCATCAGCGGATCGATCTTCGTGTAGCGGATGGCGTAGAGCACGCCGGCGATCGCCGCCAGCGAGCTGCCGATGGCAAACGCGCAGCTGATGGTGAAGTCCAGCCGTACGCCCATCAACCGCGCGGCGTCTTGATCCACCGCCACGGCCCGCATCGCCTTGCCGATCTTCGTCTTGTAGATGATGAGCTGCAGCACAACCATCGAGACGACCATCGCTCCGAAGATCAGCATGTCCTGATTGGCCAGGATGATCGAGCCGAACTCGTAGGGATAAAACTCCACCAGCGGTGGAAACGACTTCGGCGTGGCGCCGAACATCTGAATGCCCAGGTTCTGCAAGAGCAGCGAGACTCCCAACGCCGTCAGCAGCGCCGTCAGCGTGCCTGCCTTCAGCTTCTTGCGCTGGGCCAGCTTCTCCTTCGAAAGCCGGTAAACGCCGAACGCCAGCATGGCCCAGACGGCCAAAGAGACCAGGGCAGGAATCTGCGCTCCCTCGACCTTCTCCACAGCGCTCGAACTGCTCACGCTCGTCGACACGAACAGCGCCAGCGGGTTTCCGAAGTGCACGCCGGCGTGACCCATGATCCCGCCCAGCAGCATGAAGGCCGCGCCGCCGCCAATCAGCCCGAGCATCACGGCCGGCACCGCGCTCTTCGCTCTCAGCGGCCGATAGGCGATCCGCTCGATTGCCACGCCTAGCACGGCCGCCCCCAGCATTCCGATCAGCAACGCCGGAAAGAAGCCCATCTCCCAGCCGAACTTGCTCTTGGCAAATTGCACCGC
The DNA here is from genome assembly GCA_016199905.1 of Candidatus Wallbacteria bacterium. Taxonomy (GTDB): domain Bacteria; phylum Muiribacteriota; class UBA6191; order JACPRK01; family JACPRK01; genus JACPRK01. Next base: position 9,420 of record JACQFU010000580.1, on the reverse strand, counting down.
AAGGAACGCGCTGAACGTCCCCATCATGTAGATCTCGCCGTGGGCGAAATTGATGAGGCCGAGGATGCCGTAGACGATGGTGTAGCCGACCGCGATCAGCCCGTAGATGCTGCCGAGCGCGATGCCGTTGATCAGCTGCTGGATGAACTCGGACATCTACTGACGGCAGGGCCGGACGGCTTCAGGGCTTCACGCTCTCGACGAACTTCATCTTGCCGCCCTCCACCTTCAAGACGATGGCGTTCTTGTCGGCGTTGCGGTCCTTGTTCATCGTGACGGAGCCCGTGGCGCCCTTGAGGTCCTTCGTCGCGGCGAGAGCGTCGCGCAGGGCCTGAGAGTCCGCCTTGCCTGCGCGCTTCATCGCATCGGCCACGACGTAAACCATGTCGTAGGCCAGGGCGTCGGTCACGGCCGGCCCTCGCTTGTACTTGTCCTGATACGCCTTCACCAGCTTCTCCACTTCCGGCGTCTTCTGGTCGGCGGAGTAGTGCGTCACGATGTAGGTTCCGTCGGCTGCGTCGGCCGCCAGCTCCAGCAGCTTCGGATCGTCCCACCCGTCGGCGCCCAGGAAGACACTGCCGATCTTCAGCTGCTTGGCCTGCTTGAGAATCAGCGCGACCTCCGTGTAGTAGCCCGGGATGAAGATGACGTCCGCCGGCGTGCCCTTGAGCTTCGTGAGTTGGCTGGAGAAGTTGACGTCGTTCTGCTGGTAGCTCACCTCGCCGGTTATCGTGCCGCCCAGTTCCTTGAACTTGGCTGTGAACGCCTCGCCCAGTCCCTTGCTGTAATCGCTGTTGACGTCGGTGACGAGGGCCGCCGTCTTGGCCTTGATGATCTTGGCAGCGACGTAGGCCGACGTGGCGCCCTGGAAGCTGTCGATGAAGCAGGTGCGGAAGACGTACTCGCCGACTCCCGTGACCTTGTCGTTGGTCGAGTTGTGAGTGATCATCGGGATCTTGGCGCTGTTGGCCACGGGGGCGCCGGCCAACGTGCAACTGCTGGCGACACTGCCCAGGATCGCGAGCACCTTGTCGGTGTTGATGAGCTTGCTGACGGCGTTGGTGGTGTCGGCCGGGTCGCCTTTGTCGTCCTCGAAGAGCACCTCGAGCTTCTTGCCGAGAACGCCGCCCTTGGCGTTGATCTCGTCGACGGCGAGGTTGATGCCGTCCTTGGATTCCATGCCGAAGGCGGCGATGCCGCCGGTCAGCGGAAGCACTGCGCCCAGCTTGATCGTTTCTCCCTCCGCGCGAAGCGGCGCGGCGCAGACGAGCGCTCCGAGAAGGACTGCGGCCGCTGCGGCGACGATGCTCTTCATTCTCATGTGTTGCCCTCCACCTTGTCCCCGCGGCGCGGGGCATCCCATTTGTCGTGTCCCGGATCCGAAGGTTCCGGGCCGCTCGGGATCATGTCCCGCCGCCCGGAATCCGGGCCAAATCATATAACAGCCGGACCTGTCGAAAGCAACTCGAAAGCCCGCGACTCCGAGGTGAATCGCGGCCGGCCGCGCTAAGATGGCAGGCACCGTGTCCTGCGAGCTCACCCCGCTTCGTCTTCTGGGCCTCGTGATGGAGGAGGCCTTCAAGGACGGCGAGATGTCCTCCGAAGACGATCTTCTTCTTGGAAAGTTGGAGAAGGCGCTGCGGTTGCCGGGCGGCGAGCGAGTGCGCCTGCAGCAGGAGACGGAAGCGAAGGCCCGCGCCGGACGACTCGGCAATGCCAGGCCCTTCGACCGCCTCCGCCTGTTCGAAAAGTGCCTGGCCCAGGTCTTCGCCGACGGCCAGGTGACCGACGCCGAGAAGAAGCTCGTCGACCTGCTGGGCCGGCTCCTCGAGATCTCCAAGGACGAGCATCGGCTCTGCCTGGCCACCGTGAGGGACAAACTCAAGCCGCTGCGGCGGGCGCCGGCGTCCAGCGCCGAGCAACCGCCGTCGCCGCCGCCTGCCGTCGTTTCCCACGCACTCCCTGCGCTCGCCGCCGCGCCCGAGCCTGCCCCACCTGCGCTCGACGAGCTGCTTGCTGTGGCCACGGCGGCCTCCAAGAACTGGCGGCAGCAGTCCGAAGTGCTCCCCGCGGTCGAGACGGCGCTGCGCCTGGCGAAGGGGGCGCCCGGCTACGAACCGGCCTGGGTCGGCCTGGCCACTGTTTGCCACGCGGCGGGCAAGCTCCTTTCCCAGGCGCGCGCCTGGAACGAGCACGCGCGCGTCCGCGCCGCTCTCGAGGAGATCCCCGCGCGGTTCGCCGCTGCCACGGACCCGCTGATGGCGCGCTTCCTGGCCGACCAGGTCGTCTTCGCTCTCGATGCCGGCGCTCGCAACCGGGCGTGGCCGGCCTGCGAGGCGCTCCGGAAGCTGGTGGCCGCGCGTCCCTCCGAAGTAACCGTGGCGGAGCTGGCCAACGCCCTCTCGTGTCTGGTCGATCCCGAGGTCCCCGATCCCGACGGCGACTACCCGCGCGTCGCCGCGCTGCTCGACGAGCTGGTGCGCCTTTCGGAGGCCCATCCTGCCAACCGGGAAGTCGCGCGCTCGCTGGCCACCGCCTCCGCCGGAGCGCTGATCAGCTATCAGGTGGCAAAAGACCCTCCGAGGCTATTGGCGTTCGCCGAAGCGCTGGTAAGGATGGCCCAGCGGTGCAAGGACGACGAGAGTTTGCTGTTCTCGATCGCGAAGGCCGTCGTCAACGCAGCGATCGTCTGGGACAACTACCGCAAGGAGGCCGGGTTGCTCAAGGGCTGGATGAGCAATCTCCAGCAGGCGTTCAAGGGCGGTTCCGACCCGGTACTCGGGGCGCTGAAGTCCACGCTGGAGGCGCTGCTCGCATTGGCCCCCGCCTCCAGCGATCTGGCCGACGCGCGGGGCCGGTTCGAGCGCGTAACGCGAGTCTCGCTGGCGGCCCCGGGCGGAGCCAAGCCGGCGCCGGCTCTTCCGGAGGACGTCTTGTTGCTGCGCAAGTACTTCGACCAGATGCAGCAACAGGGCCCCACTCCCGGCGCGATGAAGGGGATTCTGATGCTCCTGGGCCCGGGCCCGTATTTGCCGCGCGCGGTGCGCGAAGGCGAGGAAGTCTACGCCAAGGACGAGCCGTACTTCGTCCAGTTGCTGGCTGAGCTTTCGCGGCAGGTGTCGACCGACCGTTCCGGGTTCTGGGCGATGAACGCCGGGATGCTGGAGGCGATGACGCGGTATCTCGTCGAGGATGCGACGCCTCGCATCGCCCAGGCCGCAAACGAGCTGAGGCGGGTCTTGCAGATGCCCGCGGCGTGACCTGCTTCATCTTGGCCAGCGGCAGCCGGAACGCCGGTTTGGCGCGCGCGGCCTCTGCGAGCTGCGCGCGAGCCTCGGCGATCGCTCTCTTTGCCGGACATCACTTGTTCTCCTTTCTTCTTGACATCGGCCTAGTGATCTGACTAGCGTTCTGTTCAGAGAACCCAAGCGTAGTCGGGGGACAAGCTAGAAAGTTGTCACCTCGTTGCGGAGCTAAGGAGAGTGGTATGCTCGATCCGAAGCGACTGGACGTGGCTTTTTCGGTTCTTCTGGGGTGGGGCGGCGGGAGGGCCTGCTATAGGAGGACCGCCTTGATTGGCGCCCTGGTCCTGTTTGCCACTCTATCGTTTGCGACCGTGCACGAGTGCGCGGCAGCCAACTTCGTCCCCGAGATCGCGGCGAGCGAACCCGGAGGCAATTTCTATTGGACCGACGTCGCAGCCAACGCCTCGGGCCGTACGGCCGTCTTCTCCAATGGCAGGCTTTGCACCTCGACCGGCACCGGGTGGAAAAAGAATTATGTCAACCCGCTCTATGCCTACGGCGGCACAGTGGTGGTCGGCAGCTCGGGGACCACGCATGTCTTCTATACGGGTACTTTTGGCGGAGGGGGGCCCCTGTACCATGCGGAGTTCAGTCCGGACCTACCCGACGGAGCCAGCTCCCCTGTGGCGGAGATCGTGGCCACGGCCATGTACAACTCCGCAGTCGAGGATGCGGACGGCAACCTCCACCTCCTCTACAACTCCAGTGGGCTCTACTACCGTGTCAGAAGCGGCGGGACCTGGAGTTCGGCCGTGCGGATTTCCCCTGCCGGCTATAACTTTGGCGTCTTGGCGATGAGGCTTGGCTCGGACGGGCGCACGCTCCATATGACCGCCCATCAGACGAGCTCGGCGACCGGGTACCCGGCTGGCCTGGTATATGGCACCAAGGTTCCGGGCGGGAGCTGGACCTACGAGCCTGCCGTGGCCGTTGGCAGCTACCTTGGTAACAACGTGCTCAGCCTGGCAGTGGACGGCCAGAACCCATACATCGTCTACGCGGTGACCTACAATCTTTCGATGGCCCGTCGGAACACGAACGGGACCTGGACCGCGGAGGACCTGGTCACGAACGTCGGCGGGGCCGTGCAGTTCGGGGACGCGGATGCGCTCAACGGGACCCTCTGGATCACCTACAGCGGCGGGTCGGGCTCCTCCGACGACAACCGTCCCTGGATGATCAAGAAGCCCCTCCCGAGCGGCACTCTCGAGCGCCAGGCCATCGCCGAGAGGCTTGGCTACGCCGACACGCCGTATGAATCTTGCCATCCTTCCCTCACCGTGGGCGCCGGGAAGCCTGCCACTGTATACCAGTACAACCGTTGGCGGCTGAAGGCCGTCAGGGACCTGACCAACAGCGTGCCGACCGCTAACGCGGGTGCGGACAAGTCGGTTGTCCTGGGAGGCCTCGTGACCCTGACCGGGACCGCCTCGGACCTGGACAACGACGCCTTGACCTACAGCTGGACGATACAAGATCCTTCCGGCGGCGTGATCACGCAGGCCGGGGCCACGGTCAGCTTCACCGCAGGCATCCAGGGGAACTACGTGGCCACCTTGACGGTGGTCGACGCGAGGGGAGCCAAGAGTTCGGACGAGGCCGTGGTGAGCACGCCCGTTCCCGCGGCACCGGTCACCCTCACGACCGCCGAGACCCCGGACTCGAGCGCCGGGTCAGCCTTGGATGTGGCCTATGACGCCACTGGGATTCCCTACATCTACTCCGGAAGTAAGCTGTTCAGAAAAGAAGGATCTGGCTGGGTCTACAACACGGTCAGCCCCGCTGGCACCAGCAACCCCAAGGTGATCGTGGGCCGGTCTGGTTCCATCCACGTTTTCTACTCGAACGGCTCAACGGTTTACTACACCGAAGTTCCAGCGGGCCTCCCGAACGGCTCCGCTTGCCCGGCCTCGGTCGGCGTGGGCTCGGGCGGCTACATCGCCGCGGCCGAGGACGCGGGCGGCGACCTGCACCTCATGTATTCGTCAGGGGGCATCAAGTACAAGAAGCGGACAGCTGGCGTCTGGGGCACCGAAACGACCATTTCCTCTGCCCAACCCAGCAACTCGACCCCCTTGGACCTCCGAGTGGATCCGGACGGTTATACCCTGCATGCGGCGTTCCAGAACGTCTGGAGCGGCGGCACTTACCCGGGGCCCATGTATGCGCAAAAAGGTCCCTCCGACTCGACGTGGACGGTCGAGCCCGTCTTTGAACAGTTCGTTTCCGGCACGCAACTGATCCTCAATGGCTCAACCCCGTGCCTCATTTATGGCACCAGTGATGGTTACCTCAAGGCGTCCACCCGCGGGTCCAACGGGACGTGGAAGCAGGAGGTCCTGGCCACGGGTGTTGCTGGGGGAGTCCAGTGGTTGGACGCGGACTACTCGGGCGGCGACCTGCATGTCATCGTCCGGCACGGTTCGGGCTCCAGCGACGACATGCGCCCCCTCTACCTCACCAGGAGCATCCCCTCCGGTACGGTCATGGCCAGCCGCGTCACGGCCAATTCATCGGCCAATACGGCGGCCGTAGCGGCCTCGCCTGCCGGGCTCTACATCGCCTACAACGTGGGGAGCACTGTCCGATACATTTACAACTCCATCAACCATGCACCGGTCGCCGAGGCCGGTCCCAACCAGACCGTCGAATGCACATCCCCATCGGGCGCCACGGTCACCCTCGACGGTAGGGGCTCCTCGGATCCCGATGGGAGTCCTATTACATATGCCTGGACGGGCCCGTTCGGGACCGCGACGGGGGCCACCCCGTGGGTGCAGCTTCCCAAGGGCACCAACACGATCACGCTCGTCGTGAACGATGGCAAGCGGAACTCTTCCCCCGACACCGTGGTGGTGACCGTTCAGGATACGACGCCGCCGGTGATCACCTGCCCGCCGGCCATCACGGTGGTCGCCGAGCGGACCGACGGTACGTACGGCGGCATGATCGGTGTCGCCACGACGACCGATGCAGGTGACTCCGCTGTCATGCTCACGCACGATGGGCCGCTGTTCCTGCCCGTGGGGACGACGCTCGTCACATGGACGGCGACCGACTCGAGCGGAAACACCGCAACCTGCGCGCAGACGGTGACGGTAAACGTACCCACCGCCTTCGTCACCGTCACCGTCGACGCTTCGACCAAGGTGTACGGCCAGCCCAATCCGACGTTCACGGCGACCTACGACGGCTTCGTCGACGGCGACACGCCTGCATCGCTGGGCGGGGCGCTTGTCTTCACCACGGTCGCGACCACCGCGAGCCCCGTCGGGAACTACGACGTCTGGTCCTCTGGCCTCATGTCGTCCAAGTACGCCATCAGGTACGTTCAGGGAGGCCTCGCGGTCGCTCCGGCCCCCCTCACGGTCACGGCCAACGCATCGACCAGGCCCTATGGCCAGCCGAACCCGGCGTTCACGGCGACCTACACCGGCCTCGTCGCCGGCGACACGCCTGCAGCGCTGGGCGGGACGCTTGCCTTCACCACCATCGCGACCACCGCGAGCCCCCTCGGGACCTACGATGTCACGCCCTCGGGCCTCACGGCGAGCAACTACGCCATCACCTTCGTCAAGGGGACCCTCACCATAACCAAGGCACCCCTCACGGTCACTACGGACGCATCGACCAGGCCCTATGGCCAGCCGAACCCGACGTTCACTGTGACCTACGCCGGCTTCGTCAATGGCGAGACTGTCGCAGAGCTGACCGGAACACTCGCCTTCACCACCGCGGCGACCACCGCGAGCCCCGGCGGGACCTACGACGTCACGCCCTCGGGCCTCACGGCGACCAACTACGCCATCACCTTCGTCAAGGGGACCCTCACGATCACCAAGATCCCCCTCACGGTCACGGCCAACGCCGCGACCAGGGGGTACGGCCAGCCGAACCCGACGTTCACTGCGAGCTACGCCGGCTTCGTCAATGGCGACACGTCTGCATCGCTGGGCGGAACGCTCTCCTTCGCCACCCCTGCGACCAGCGCGAGCCCCGTTGGGACGTACGATCTCACGCCCTCGGGGCTCACGGCGACCAGTTACACCTTCACTTATGTCAAGGGGACCCTCACGATCACTCAGGCAGCCCTCACGGTCAGGGCCGACGCAACGACCAAAGTCCCCGGCCAGCCGAACCCGACGTTCACCGCGGGCTTCTACGGCTTCGCCAACAACGAGAACCCCGCAGTTCTGGGCGGAACCCTCGTCTTCACCACGGATGCCACCACCGATAGCCCCGTCGGGACCTACGACGTCACGCCCTCGGGCCTCACGGCGACCAACTACGCCATCACCTTCGTCAAGGGGACCCTCACGGTTGCCCTGTCTACGCCGGCCAAGAAAGGCTCACAACTCGCGAGTGACCTCCAGATCAGCGCCGTCGGCGACGGCTGGTACAACGTCAGCGCCGCCTTCGATGGTCAGAGATACCTGGTCGTTTGGGCGGGTTACCCGACGGCTGGCGTCAGGGGTCGCTTCGTGACCAAGGCGGGCACTCTCTCGGGAGACGTTTTCACGATTCTCCCGGCGGCGGGAACCGCTCATGGGGGAAGTAGACTAGCCTTCAACGGGAGCGTCTACCTCGTCACCGGCGGCACGAAAGGTGCGTTCGTCACACCCCAGGGAGCCGTTTCTGCGCCCTTCGACACCGGAAGCTCTGAGCCGCATGTCGCGACAGACGGGACGGACTTCTTGCTTGTCTGGAGCGAGCAGGTAAACAAGTACGACGTCTTCGGCCAACGGATCTCCGCAACGGGCACCAAGCTCGGTGCCAAAATCACGATTTCCGGGACGGCCGCCGTCGAATCGAACCCAGTCGCCTCGTACGGGGGAGGGGTCTACCTGGTCACCTGGATGCAACAGCCAGATTGGAATCTCGACAACGACGTCTACGCAATGCGCCTCTCTCGAGCGGGCGCCCTGCTGGATGCTGTTCCGATCCCGGTCTGCACGGTGCCCGGATGGCAGGGAAGCTGGATGTACACGGGAGTGAGTTACGACGGGAACGGGAAGTTCATATCGGTGTTCGAGGACCAGCGAGTATCCGCCAGGGCCATGTATGGCTCTCGGATCACGACGAACGGGACACTTCTGGACGGCCCTGCCAGCACCGGGGGTTTGTTGATCAACCCCTCCCTGTCGGGTTGCAGCCCCAATGGCGCCGTCGCAGGCTTCGACGGCACGAACTGGTTGGTCGCCTGGGCCGGCTGCAAGGCCCGTGGCGCTCGGGTCAGTCCTCAAGGTTCCGTACTCGACGCCAGCGGGTTCGACATCAACAAGGGGTCCGGGGCGTGGAGTCCAGCGTTGGCGTTCGGCGACACGAGCTTCCTCGTCGCGTGGTACAAGGACGCCGGGGGCGGCATCATGGGACAGATCGTCGCAACGAGAAACAATGCTCCCGTCGCCGAGGCCGGCTCCGACCGGACCATCCAATGCGCCTCCGCATCGGGCGCCTCTGTCACCCTCGACGGTAGGGGCTCCTCGGATTTCGACGGGGACACTCTGACGTACACCTGGACAGGCCCGTTCGGGACCGTGACGGGGGCCACCCCGACGGTACAGCTTGGCAACGGCGCCAACACGATCGCGCTCGTGGTGAACGATGGGAAGATAAATTCTATCCCTGACATCGTGGTGGTGACCGTTCAGGATACGACGCCGCCGGTGATCACCTGCCCGCCGTCCCTCACGGTGCCCCCCGACCAGCCCGACGGTACGTTTGGCGGCTCCATCGGTGTCGCCACGGCAACCGATGCATGTGACAGCAACGTCGCGGTCACCCGCAATGGGCCACAATTCCTGCCCGCGGGGACGACGGTCGTCACGTGGACGGCGCGCGACTCCAGCGGGAACACCGCAACCTGCACCCAGAGCGTGACGGTGAGGGCACCCCTCACCATCACCGTCGCCGAATCGACCAAGGTGTACGGCCAGGCCAACCCGACGTTCACGGTGACCTACGACGGCTTCCTCAACGGCGACACACCGGCATCGCTTGGCGGGTCGCTCGCCTTCAGCACCGCTGCGACCGCCGCGAGCGCGGTCGGGGCCTACGACGTGACGCCCTCCGGCCTCACGTCGGCGAACTACGCCATCAGCTTCGTCAAGGGGAC
>JACQFU010000551.1 GCA_016199905.1 Candidatus Wallbacteria bacterium | reverse complement strand
TCGGCATCCTTGACCTTCTTCTCGGCGTCGATCATGGCCATCTCGACGGCGTTGGACTTGTTGACCTCGGCCAGCTCGCGCTGCCGCTCGCTTTCGAGCACTTTCTGCTGGGCTTCGAGGTCGGCGGCCTTGAGGGCGCGGGTCTTCTCCACCTCTCGGGCAGCCACGGCTTGCTCCTGTTCGATCTGCGCTTGTCGGGCCTCGGACTCCTTGAGAGCCTTGACCTTGGCGACGTCGGCCGACTGGGTCGCCTCAGCTTCGGCCTGCTGGCGCTCGAGCTGCAGGATCTCGAGGCGAGTCTGAACGTTGCGCTCCTTGATCATCTTTTGAGCAGACTGCTCCAGCTCGTTTCGGCGCACGGCGGCGTCGGTGGTTATCTCGGTGATGCGCTTGAGACCTTGAGCGTCGAAGACGTTGTCGGCCTTGAGGTTCTTGGGGTCGGTCTGGTCGAGCTTGGAGATGGTGACGGTCTCGAGCGTCAGGCCGTTGTGCTTGAGGTCGGGCTCGACCTGCTGTTTGACCTCGCCTGCGAACTCGTTTCTGCGGGTGTTCAGCTCTTCCAGGGTCTTGTTGGCGGCGACGCTTCGCAGGGCGCTGATGAGCTTGTCGTTGACGAGCTGGGCAATTCGGGAAGGGTCGTCAGCCATGTTGCCGAGCGAGCGGGCGGCGTTCTGAATATCCTCGGTCTGGGGGAGGACGCGGATGTAGAACTCGGCCTTCAGGTCGGCGCGGAGCTTATCGGCGGTGATGAGAGAGTCGGGCCCGGAGCGATCGACGTCGAGGCGAGTGGTGGTGAGCGGGACTTTCACCAGTTCGTGGACGACGGGAATGATGAGGGCGCCGCCGTCGAGGATGACGCGGGTGCCGCCCATGCCGGTCTTGACGAAGGCCTCGTTGGCGGCGGCGCGGACGTAGAGGCGGGTGATGGTGACGACGGTGATGCCGCCGACGAGCATGGCGGCACCGAAGCCGCTGACCATGAGCTGCCCGCCTGTGCCCAGGGCCGCGCCGACGGAGGCGCTCATGAACGGGGCGACCGTGAAGACTATGGAGATGGCAACCCAAAGAAACATTCTCATCATTTCACTTTTTTCCTTTCACCCGCTCGCGCGGCGGGCGAGGAGTCTGGGCTTTCCACGGATTCGATAGACCCGTTGGAGCCGGTGGCTCCATCGGGGTTGAATGGCTCGGCAACATATCGGCCGTTCGCCTCGTCGTAGGAGACTAGCACGATCTGCGAGCCCATCTCGAACTTCGCGGCCGGGGCCGCCTGAACGCGAATCTCGAGCAGGTTCCTGTGAGCGTCGTAGAGCTGGGCGTATCCGTCGGAGCCGGAGAGGACGGTGGTCACCTTGGCCGTCAGCCCGACGCAGGCGTCGCGTCCAAGCGCGTAGGTCTCGGCCCGGGGCAGGATGCGCGAGAAGGCGCGAGCGAAGCTGCGAGAGACGAGAAGGCCGCCGGCCGAGGCGAGCACAAAGGAGATCCAGACGAATGCGATCGGCGGCACCAGGCGCGCAAACAGGTGATTGGAGGCCAGCCCGATGAACCCGAAGGCGAGCCACAGGACGACCAGGACGATGGAGAGCGGGGCGCGGTCGCCGCCCGGAATGGCGACGACCGTGGCGAGCCAGCCGGGGCCGGTTTCCGAGGAATCGTCGTGCTGGGCGTCGTGGTCCGGATGCGCCGCTGCGGAGGCAACCGGGAGGCTTCCCGAGTCGTGCCCTTCGACGTCGTGGCCCGCCCCCTCCGCGCCGTGATCGTGGCCGCCATGCGCCTCGGCGCCGAGGGTCGCGACTGTCGACAAGAGACAGGCGGCGACGATCGGAAGCTCGAAGATCAGGTTCCACCAGGCAAGGAAGTTCACGCGCTTATCACCCGCTGCAAAGACAACGGCCTTTCCAGTGCGCGCGATCTCGCGGCTGCGGGGTATCCGTTCGTCCTGAGCCTTTCGAAGGACGAGACACTCGAGCGTCCTCGCTCTTCGACGAATTCAGGCGAACGGGGCGGAGAGAGATGCGGGGTACTGCAATCGCACGCCGTTCCGATCCGGCACCGACGAACCTGGGGAGGCGAGTATAGCATGGAAGGCGCGCCACGGTCGGCTGTAGACTTGCGCCGTGAACGAGCTGGAGCTTCCCCGATTTCAGACGCAGAGGCTGTTGTTGAGGCCCGCAGAAGAGAGCGACGTCCCCGAGATCCTCGACTTCTTCACGCGCAACCAGGCCCACCTGGGGCCGACCGACCCGATCCGGCCGGAGGGGTTCTTCACCCCTGAGTTTTGGCGCCGGCAGATCCTCAAGAACCTGGAGGACCTTCAAGCTGGCCGGTCGCTCCGCACGTTCCTCTTCCTCGGCCCCGACTTCCGGCGCGTCGTGGGCACCGCAAACCTGAGCGAAATCATCCGTGGAGCTTTTCACTCTTGTTTCCTCGGTTTCAGCCTGGACGGAGCCGAGCAGGGCAAGGGCCTGATGACGGAGGGCCTTCGCGCGCTGATCTCCTGCGCGTTCGACGAGCTGAATTTGCACCGCATCTCCGCCAACCACATGCCCCACAACAGGAAGAGCGCGGCCGTTCTCCGGCGCCTGGGCTTCGTCCCGGAGGGCTACGCGCGCGACTATCTGATGATCGCAGGCCGCTGGGAAGACCACGTCCTCACCAGCCTGCTCAACGACCGCTGGCGGAAGAGCTGAAGCCCGGGCAAGTGGACCGCCACTGCCCGGGCTCGAAAGATGTGCGCGGTTGCCTGCAGCCCGTGGCCTATCCGTGGTACTGGGCGTAGAGCCGCAGGATCTGATCGTTGGCGTCGACGTAGGTGGTCGCCGCGGCCAGCTTCTGCGCGTCGGAGTAGCTGAGCTGCGCGATGCGGTCCTGCGTGTACCGAACCAGGATGCCGTTGTGGCTGTCGTGGTACATCGTTGCCCGGGCGAGACCGATGACCTCGTCCACGCTCAACCGCCCCATCGCGAACGCGGCGAAACGCGTGAGAATCCTGTCGTTGGGGTCCTTGTACGTCGTGGCCGCCGCCAGCGCGATCGCGTCGCCGGACGATAGCCGTTGGTAGTTCGCCTCGGCGTAGGCGGTGAGGATGCCGTTGTTATTGTCGTGGTACAGGGTCTGGCGAGCCAGGGCGATGGCGTCGGCCGGAGAGATCCGCTGCGCGTTGGCCGTGTTGTACAGGACCAGGATCTGGTCGTTGGGGTCCTTGTAGGTGGTCGCGGCCGCCAGCTTCACGGCGTCGGCCGGAGAGATCTCCGTGACGTGGCGCTGCGCATAGCGGAGCAGGATGCCGTTGTGCTCGTCGTGGGTCGTCGTGGCCCGCGCCATCTGGATGACCTCGTCGATGCTCATCGTGTTGCCGCCCGGGCCGTCGCCGGTACCGAAGGTCCCGTACCGCGACAGGCCGGTCTGAAGGCGCTTCAGGTCCGGGCCCGCCTTGCGCTCCTTGCCGCTGTAGCTCAGGAGCTTGGCCGGCGCTCCGGCCTTCAGGACGATCGCGTCGGCGCCCTTGACCGACTTGGCGGGCGCGCCCTTGCGAAGCTCGTGCGAAGAAGCCGCCAGCGAGGCGGACGCCGAAAGCAAGACCGCCAGCAGTGCCGTGAGGGATCTCGATGGACGCATATCTGAACTCTCCTTGGGAACACGCGCTTCGAGAGCGCGCTTGTCAGCGGAGTCGAGGACTCCGACGGATCGACATGGCTTCCGCCTGCAGACTACTACGCGGGGGCTTCGCAAAGGTTGTGGAAAACATGCCCTCCTGCTCCCGAAACCTTTCTGGAAGACTCAGTACGTCAACAAGGCCTCCTTCCCCTTCGTGGTCGACAAGGTGGCCCGGCAGGTCCGCGCCGAGGCCAGGCAGTTGCTCGACTCCAACATGCGGTCCGCCCAGCGCATCGCCACCAAGCCGCAGGTCCGCATGCAGCTCATCAACGCGTTGGCCGAGGCCGGCATTCAGGCAGTCCGTCGCGGCGGTCCCGCGGCGCTATCCTGCCCCGGTGCCCCGGGCTTCATCTTGACCCGGGAGGTCTTCGGTTGTATCCTGCGCGGCGGGGCCGGGCCAGGCCGGCCGTCGGCTCCCTTTTGCCCCCCAACCTGACCATGACCAACATCCAGGAGCTCAACGAAAGGGTCGCCGAGGCCAGCGCCTTTGCAGACCTGCTGATGACCGAGGTCGGCAAGGTGATCGTCGGCCAGAGATACATGATCGAGCGCCTGCTCATCGGGATGCTCGCCAACGGTCACGTCCTCATCGAGGGCGTCCCGGGCTTGGCCAAGACCACGGCCGTCAAGACGCTCGCCGATTGCGTGCGCACTCAGTTCCGTCGGATCCAGTTCACGCCCGACCTGCTGCCGGCAGATCTAATCGGCACGATGATTTACAACCCCCGCGACAGCAACTTCATAACGAAGAAGGGGCCCATCTTCACCAACATTCTCCTGGCCGATGAGATCAACCGCGCCCCGGCCAAGGTGCAGAGCGCGCTGCTGGAGGCGATGCAGGAACACCAGGTGACTATCGGGGAGACCACGTTCCCACTGGAAGATCCGTTCCTGGTGCTCGCCACGCAGAACCCTATCGAGCAAGAGGGCACCTATCCCTTGCCGGAAGCCCAGGTCGACCGCTTTGTGATGAAGCTCAGGGTGACCTACCCCAGCCGCCGCGAGGAAGCGGAGATCGTCAACCGGATGACGGAAGGGACGCCGCCCCAGGCTTCTCCGGTGGCCAGTGCGAAGGACATCCTCGAAGCGCGAAAGCTCGTGACGCAGATCTACGTCGACGAGAAAGTGAAGAACTATATCCTCGACCTGGTGTTCGCCACGCGCAGTCCAGCCGATGCGGGCCTCAAGGATCTGGCGCCGCTGATCCAGTACGGCGCATCTCCCAGGGCCAGTCTCTGCCTCACCCAAGCCGCCCGTGCACACGCCTTCCTTCGCCACCGCGGCTACGTGACGCCCGACGACGTCAAGCTGATCGGCCTCGACGTGCTCCGCCACCGCGTGCTGGTCACCTACGAAGCCGAAGCCGAGGAGATCACCAGCGACGAGATCGTGCGGCGGCTTTTCGACAGCATCGAAGTACCTTAGACGTTCGGAGTCGAAATCCGGCTGACCGATGGGTGCCATTCCGACAGAAATACTCCGAAAAGTCCGGCGGATCGAGATCAAGACCCGCAGCCTGGTGGAGAACGTCTTCAGCGGCCAGTACCACTCCGTCTTCAAGGGGCGCGGAATGGAGTTCGCCGAGGTCCGGGAGTACCAGTACGGCGACGACATCCGCCGGATCGACTGGAACGTCAGCGCCCGCATGGGCAGCCCGTTCGTCAAGCAGTTCCAGGAAGAACGCGAGCTGACCGTGATGCTCGTGGTCGACGCCAGCGGCAGCGGCGACTTCGGCACCTACCGGCAGTTCAAGGGCGAAATGGCCGTCGAGATCGCGGCGCTGCTGGCCTTCAGCGCTATCAAGAACAACGACCGGGTCGGCCTGCTGATGTTCACCGACGAGGTCGAGAAGTTCGTGCCGCCCAAGAAGGGTCGCCTGCACGTGCTGCGCGTGCTGAGGGAACTGCTTTACTTCGAGCCGCGGCGCAAAGGCACCAATATCGTGGAAGCGTTGCGTTACCTGGAGCGCGTGCTGGTCCACAAGTCCGTAGTCTTCCTGCTTTCGGACTTCATGTCGCGCGGATTCGACAAGACGATGCGAGTGGCCGCCCGGCGCCACGACCTGATCGCGGTTCCCATCTCCGACCCTCGCGAGGAGGACATGCCGCCAGTCGGCATGGTCGAGCTGGAGGACGCCGAGACCGGCGAGCGACTGCTGGTGGATACGTTCGACCCCGGCTTTCGCAAGGCCTATCGCGACCTGGCCCACAAGGGACGCCAGGAGCTGCTCGCCAAGCTGCGCGCAATGAAGGTCGACACGATTCCCCTCTCGACGGGCCCATCGGGTCAGGACACCGCCCGGCAACCGTCCCCGGACCCGCCCTACGTGAAGCCCTTGGTCGCCTTCTTTCGCGAACGGGCGAGGAGGATCCGGTGAAGACCGAAACCCGACTCGTCTTGTTCCTCCTCGCCTTGCTCGCCCTTGGCGCCCCCTCCGCCTTCGCCGGTTCGCCCCTCTCCGTCAGCGCCACGGCCGGGCGCACCTCCGCAACCCTGGGTGACATGCTCGAATTCACAATCACGGTATCGGCGCCCCCCGGCGCCGTGACCTCGCTCTCGGGTGTCGCGACGGCGCTGGCCACGGCCGGTCTGGAGCGGTCCGCGACATTGCCGGGCTCGTTGCTGGGAATGGAGTCGACCGCACCGACGACCGCGACCACGCTCGGCGCCCCATCGGAGCCGAAGCCCGACGTCGAACGCACCACGCGCACCGGAGACTTCGACATCACCGTTCGAAGCTGGAAGGTGGCCGCCTTCAAGCTCGGATCCGTGGAGATCTCGGGCGCCAAGCTCCGCTTCCGGATGCCGGGAGGCCAGGAGGGCGAGCAGCTCGTGCCGACCGTGCCGCTGCAGGTCGTCCCCGTGACGTTGCCAGGCAACCTCAAGCCCGAGGACGGCAAGACCTTCGGCGTGAAACCTCCCGTGGCCATTTTGGCGCCGCCCGAACGGCGCTGGGCGCTGGCGGCCCTCATCCTGATTCTGGGAATCGTGGTGTCCCTGCTCATCTGGAAGCCGGAGTTGTTGGCGAGGCTGTTGGCGCGCGCCGCGGCCCTGCCTGCGCCGCCGAAGCCGGCCCACACCCTCGCGCTCGAAGCGCTCGACCGGCTCGTCTCGGAAGGATTGCTCGACCGCGGGATGGCGCGCGAACATTTCGGGCGGCTCTCCGACATCCTCAGGACCTACCTCGACTCGCGGTTCGGCCTGCGTTCGATGGAGGCCACGACGGATGAACTGACTCCCATACTCCGGCGCCACGAAGTACTGGGCAAGCAGTGGCTGGAGCCGCTGCGGAGGTTCCTTGCCACCTGCGACCTGGCCAAGTTCGCGCGCCACGTGCCGCCCAGGCCGATCCCGGACGAGCTGGCCGGCTTCGCCCGGAAGCTGGTTCGCGAGACGATGCCGGAAGACGAGCCCGCCCTTGCGAGCAGCCAACCTCAAGCCCTACCTCCCGCGTCGCAGGAGGTGAACCCGTCGTGATTGGCTCCGCCTTCGAAATGGGCAGCCCCGAGTTGATGCTGGTGGCCGGCGCCGTTCTCCTGCCGACGGTGCTCTGGCATCATCTGGCCGAACGACGTCACCGCCGCGGCACGGTGCGCTACAGCGACGTCGGCCGGCTCAAGGAAGCGCTGCCTCGCCTCAACTTCTTCCACCGCCACGTGCTCGTCGCGTTGCGCCTGGGAGCGGTCGCGCTGGCCATCGTGGCGTTGGGCCGGCCTCGCATCTCCGAGTCGCTGGAAGAGTTGCTGACGCGCGGTATCGACATCTGCATGTGCCTCGACCTCTCCGGCAGCATGCTGGCCGAGGACATGCAACCCGACAACCGGATCACGGCCGCCAAGAAAGTCGTGGAGAACTTCATCGACGGTCGAAAGAGCGACCGCATCGGAATGGTCGTTTTCGCCGGCCGCGCCTACACGCAGTGTCCTCTGACGACCGACTACTCGGTGCTGCAGTCGCTGTTGCGCCGGGCGCATCCGACGATGATGCGAGAGGACGGGACCGCCATCGGGATGGGACTGGCGATGGCTGTG
>JACQFU010000550.1 GCA_016199905.1 Candidatus Wallbacteria bacterium | reverse complement strand
TCCGGGAAGACCTGTTCTACCGCCTTTGTCAGGTGCCGCTGACGCTGCCGCCGATCCGGGAGCGCCGCGAGGACATCGCCAAGCTCGTGCAGCACTTCCTCGAACTGGCGCAGTCGAAAGCACCCGGTCGCAAGGGGGCGCGGTTCGCCCCCGAAGTCGTCGAGGTGCTCAAGAACGCGGAGTGGCGAGGCAACGTGCGGGAGCTGAAGAACGTCGTCGAGCGGGCGCTGGCCCTGTCGGCGGGGCCGGTGGTGCAGGTGGCGGACCTGTTGCTACCGGACAAGCCTCACGCCGTCGCGCCGGTCGCCGCCAACCCTCTCGACAGCTCGGCGATGCTGGCGAACCGCTCCCTGGAAGACGTGGAGCGGGAGGCCATCTTGACCACGCTGAAGGCCAACGGAGGGAACCGCAAGAAAACCGCGCGCATCCTCGGGATCGCGCCCGTGACGCTGCGAGAGAAGTTGCGTCGCTACGGCCTCGATTCCGCGGCCGCGGCCGGCGACGACGACTGAGAAGCTCCACACACTCCACCGGATGAATCGGGTCGGAACGGAATCCGGGGCTTTGGAGGACGTCTCGGTTTCGGCCGCCGACGCCGGCGGCGGGTTGCCGAGGCGCTGCATGCTGTTGCGGCTGGCGGCTGCGTTGCAGGCGGCCACGGCGGCCGCGCTGGGATTGCCCGTCGTGCGCTTCTTACTCGCTCCGCTCCGCTCGCGCGTGGCGGCCTCCGAGTGGCAGCGTCTCACCGCCTCCGCCGACGTGCCGTTGGGGGCCACCATCGCCCTCAAGTACAGGATCCCGGAGGCGGAGGGATATCGACAGTCCGCGGCAGATACGGGCACGGTCTGGGTCGCGCGCCGTCCCGGCCGCCTCGACGCCTTCAGTGCGGTCTGCACCCATCTGGGCTGCAACGTCGCCTGGGAGCCCGCCAGGAACGTGTTTGCATGTCCCTGCCACGGAGGCCTCTTCTCGGCGGCCGGGCAGGTCGTCGGCGGCCCCCCGCCTCGCCCCTTGACCCAACTGGAGATCAAGGAAGAGGGCGGCGCCATCTGGGTTCGTTCCAAAGGGAACCGGGTGTGAGGGCCCTCGCGCCGTGACGCGCCTCGAAGCCAAGCTCGACGCCCTCCTGGACCGCTTCCTGGGCTGGCCCATGCCGGCCGGAGTCGGGTGGCTCCACACGCTGGGCTCGGCGGCGCTTGCGGCGCTGGCGATCCAGCTCGTCACCGGGGCGCTGATGGCGCTCTATTACTGTCCCTCGCCGGAGCTGGCGCTGGACAGCGTCCGCTACATGGCGAGACTGCCCGCCGGCAACACCATCCGCGGCCTGCACCAGTGGGGCTCTTCGGCGATGGTGACGCTGCTGGGGCTGCACCTGGCGCGGGTCTTCGTCTACGCGGCGTTCAAAGGCACTCGGCGATGGACCTGGGTGACGGGGTGCCTGCTGCTGCTGCTGGTGCTCGGACTGGGCTTCACCGGCTATCTGCTGCCCTGGGACGCCCGCGGGTACTTCGCGACCAAGGTGGCAGCGGAAATTGCCGCGAGCGCCCCGCTGGTGGGCCCGGCGGCCAAGCAGCTGTTGCTGGGCGGATCGAGCCTGGGCCAGCTCACCCTCACTCGTTTCTACGCGATCCACGTGGTCGTGCTGCCGATCGCCACGCTCGCGCTGGTGGCCCTGCATCTTTTCCTGGTGCGGCGCTCGGGCACGACGCCGCCGTTTGTCCGCGATGACGAGCCGGTGGAGTACACGGGGCGTTTCTATCCGGACCACGCCTGGAAAGACGCCGCCGCCGGGCTGGCTCTCACCATCGCACTGCTCGCCCTGGCCTCCGGATGGCCCCCAGGGCCGGGGATTCCGGCGATGGACGCCCCGCCGAACTTCGTTCCGAGGCCCGAGTGGTACTTCCTGCCGCTCTTCGAACTGCTCCACTTCTTCCCGGGAAGCTCGATCGTGCTCGGCGCTCACATCCTCCCGGGACTCGCCTTCCTCATTCTGCTCGCCCTGCCCTGGATCGAACGAGGGCCCCAGCGCAGACCCGCAGGCCGCAAGTGGCCTCTTTTCGCGGGTATGGTAACAGCCGTCACCGTTGTGGTCCTATTCCTGATGGCGGTGTTCGAGCCGGTTCCGGAGCCGGAAAAGGTGGTGGCGACTCCGGGGCCGGCTCGGCCCCATTCCGCTCCGGTCGCGGCTGCGCCTGCCGGCAAGCACCTCTTCCTGGAAATGGAGTGCGCTACCTGCCACGAGGCAGGCTCGGCCCCCGAGCTGGCCTACATCGGAAGCAAGGTGCAGCACTCCTGGCTGGTGGCATTCCTGCTGGCCCCGCACCGCATCCGCTGGGCAGAAGGCGGAGCGCGCCCCATTGGCCGGATGCCGAACTTCAACCTGACCGGGCCGGAGGCCGAGGCGCTCGCCGCCTACCTGATGACGCGGACCGATTCGAAGCGCTTCCCGCCAGTGCCCGAGCGCGCCGACCCTCGAGAGCTTGTCCTTCGAGGCAGAGATCTGCTGGGCGAAAAGAAGTGCTTCGACTGTCACACGCTGGGCCAGGTGGGCAAACACGTCGGCCCCGATTTGACTCAGGCAGGAGCCCGACTGCAACGGCCCTTTCTGCTCGGGCTTCTCACCCGGCCCGGCCGCACGCCCCCCGGCAACCCGATGAAAGTCTTGCATCTGGCTCCGGCCGAGATCGATGCGCTCGTGGCGTACCTCGCGACCTTGCAGTAGGGGGGGGAGAAAATCTCCCCCGGGGTCAATTTCCGACCCCCTGGGCCAAGTCATGGTGGAGGGATTTGCTACGTCAGCCCCACGTCGAGGGCCCAAGAAGCCAGTGTTGACGCGAATTTTCGTGACTGGCATCGATGCTGCTCCCGATGGCGCCCGACCGGACGATTCGAAAGGAGACCAAATGCTGAGAAACACTGGGACCCCAAAGGTGCGGTACTCGATCCACCACGTGCTGGCTTTGCTGGCCGCCACGCTGATGGTGACCGGCTGCGGCAACAAGAACAACAAGCAGCCCGCGGCGCCCGCGGCCCCGACGGTGACTGTCAACGGTCCTGCCGCGCCGACGACGACCGGCATCACCTCGACGTCCAGCACCGGGTCGACCAGCAGCACTTCGTCCTCGGCCAAGACCAGCGCCGCTAACCCCGTCCAGGGCACGTGCGTCATCGTCTGCTTCGACGGCAAGGCCTGGTCGGCCAGCAAGGGTGCCGGCACAACGCTCCCGAAGGACCTGATCTCGGCGCTTCCCGCCAAACCGGCCGCCGGCACGTGCTATGTGGCCTGCTATGGTCCCAAGGGTTGGGCGCTTACCAAGACGGCCAACGGCAGCATCAGCTCCGCGGGCGGCTACACGCCTGCCGTCACGGAAGGCACCTCCAACCTGGGCACGGGCGACGCCGCCACGGGCAGCGGTCCGACCAGCACGGCCGGGACCCCCAAGACGGATCCGGCCGCGACCACACCCACCTCGACTCCACCCAAGTAGACCGCTTGCCGAATCAGGCCCGACCGGCGAAAGCGCCGGCCGGGCCACTGCACTCCCGACCGTGACGGCTGCGAACCGAGGAGCCAACCGATGAACCTTCGAAGCCCTTTCATGGCACTTGCGATGGTATCCCTGGCCGTTTCCCTGAACGGCTGCAAGCTCGGCATCAACCCGGGCGCCGCCCCGGGAGCCGCCGGTGGAGCCACCCCGAGCGTCAACGCGCTGGGTCCCCAGGCACCCGGCTCGACCGCTTCGATCGCTGCGCCGGTCGCCGGCACTCAGACTGCAAAGGCCGGAAGCGCACTGGGTGGCGGCACGACAGAGGCTTCCCCCAACCTGACCGGCAGCCAGAGCTCCGAGGCCGTGATGCTCACCGCGACCTGGTGTCACTATTGCCAGCTCATGAAGCAGGGTGCCTGGGGACAGGCGAAGTCGAGCTATCCCGGCATCAGCTTCCGCGAAGTAGACGTCGACCAGCAGTCAGCCGAAGCCAGCCGCATCGGTTGGTCCGCCCTCCCGACTTTCGTCTTCTTCAAGAGCGGCAAGGAGGTCTCGCGATTTCAGGGCGCCGACGAAGGCAAGCTGAGCCAAGGCCTGCAATCCCTCCAGTCTGTCGGACCGAGCATCTGAGAGTAGCGAGCGGCGGCAGCCCGAACCCGAGTCCCGCGAGCCGCAGGCCAAGAGCCCGGGGTTCAAACGCACCGAGAAGGAGCTCAACCGTGTTGAAGAAAACGCTGGTAGTCCTGATCCTGGCCGGAGCCATCCTGAGCGATGTCGGATGCGCGGGCGGCGGTGGCGCCGGCGGCGGCTTGGGCGGTGGCTCGAGCACCGGCGTGGGCTCCCTGGGCGGTGG
>JACQFU010000572.1 GCA_016199905.1 Candidatus Wallbacteria bacterium | reverse complement strand
CGGCGTGGAGTCGATGAGCTCGGCGCCCTTCGTCAACCGCGACATGCGATTCGGGAAGAAGCTGCAGCACTCGATGCTGATCGACACGCTCTGGGAGGGGCTGACCGACCCGATCTGCGGGCAGATCATGGGGCTCACGGCGGAGAACCTGGCCGTCGAGTTCAAGATCGGCCGCGAAGAGCAGGACTCCTACTCCATCCAGAGTCACAAGAAGGCTTTCAAGGCCACTCGCGAGGGGCGCTTCAAGTAAGAAATCGTGTCCGTGCAGATCGAGAAGAAGGTCGCCGGAAAGGTCGTCGCCTCGGAGCCCTTCGGCAACGACGAAGGGCCGAACATCGCGCTCAACGCCCAGACGCTGGCGCTCTATCCGACCATCTTCAAGAAGGAAGGCGGCACGGTCACGCCGGGCAACTCCTGTCCGCTCAGCGACGGCGCCGCGGCCGTGCTGGTGATGACGGCGAAGAAGGCAAAGGCGCTCAACCTGAAGCCGCTCGGGATCATTCGCAGCTACGCTTTCGCCGGCCTGGAGCCGGAACGGATGGGCCTCGGACCCGCCTACGCCACGCCGATCGCGCTCAAGAAGGCGGGTCTCGCGCTCTCGGACATCCAGCTCATCGAAGTCAACGAGGCCTTCGCCGCCCAGTACCTGTCGGTGGAGAAGGCTCTCGGCCTCAACCGCGACCTCGTCAACGTCAACGGTGGAGCGATCGCGCTGGGACACCCCGTCGGCTGCACCGGCGTGCGCATCGCCATCACACTCCTCAAGGAGATGAAGCGCCGCGAGCTTTCCCTGGGTCTCGCCACTCTCTGCGTCGGCGGCGGCCTGGGCGCCAGCCTCGTGCTGGAGCGCGCGTAACCCTCCCAAGCCTCAAGCCTCAAATCTCGAGCCTCTAACACCTGAATCCTGAGGTCAGCGCATGTACATCTATAAAGTAGGCGTGGTCGGCGGTGGAACGATGGGCGGCGGGATCGCGCAGGCGATCTCCTTCAGTCCGGGAGTTCCCGTCGTGGTCAAGGACGTCAACCAGGAGCGCGTGAGCTTCGCTCTCGATACGGCCCGCAAGATCTACGAGGGCCGCGTGCAGAAGGGCAAGATGAGCGCCGGCGACCTGGAACAGAAGATGGCTCTCATCACCGGCACCACCAGCTGGGACGGCTTCGAGGACTGCGACCTGGTGATCGAGGCGGTGCCCGAGGATACCGGCCTCAAGAAGAAGATCTTCGCGGAGCTGGACGGCGTTTGCCAGCCGTCGGCCTTGCTCACGTCGAACACCAGCGCGATCAGCATCAGCGAGCTGGGCGCCGTGACGAAGCGGCCCGAAAAAGTCGCCGGCCTGCACTTCTTCTTCCCCGCCAACGTGATGAAGCTGGTCGAGGTGATTCCGGGCCTGGGGACGGCCGACGAGACCGTCGACGACCTGATGACCTTCACCAACGACATGCGCAAGGTTCCGGTGAAAGTGCAGGAGTGCGCCGGGTTCCTGGTGAACCGGCTGCTGATGCCCTACGTCGGCGAGGCATGCCTGGCGCTCGCGGAGGGCGCCGCGACGGCCGAGGAGATCGACCGGCAGATGAAGGAGTTCGGCTGGCCGATGGGCCCGTTCTTCCTTCTGGACCAGCTCGGCATCGACATCTGCTACCACGCGGGCAAGGTGATGCTCGATAGCTTCGGGCCGCGATTCTCCAATCCGCTCATCCTGGAGAAGCTGGTGGCTGCGAAGCGCTATGGCAAGAAGACGGGAAAAGGTTTCTTCGCCTACGACGGCGAAGAGGAGGAGGCGAAGTCCTGGCTCGCCCGGACGATCGCCGATTGCCAGAAAGAGACGGGCGTGAAGGGCACTGCATTCACTGTGGAGCGCCTGATGTATCCGATGCTCAATGAGGCCGTCGTCTGCCTGCAAGAGAAGGTCTCGAGCGCCAGCGACCTGGACATCGCGATGCTGGCTGGCGTGGGTTTCCCGATGGCGAAGGAGGGGCTGTTGCACTGGGCCGACTCGCTCGGGCTCGACGTGGTCCTGGAGGGGCTCAGAGAGCACTCCGGGAAGCTGGGCCCGAGGTTCTGGCCGGCGCCGCTGTTGAAGCGGATGGTCGCTGCCGGCTGGACCGGAAAGAAGGCGGGCAAGGGATTCTTCGACTACGTGTGATTCGGACCAAGACCTCTCCTCGATAGGACACCCACGGCCCCCGGAGGGCCCCAGGCGCGGGAGGCGCCCCGACATGGCAGAGTTCCAGACGCTCAACTATTCCCTCAGCGAGGGCGTCGCGGTGGTGGCGATCAACAATCCCCCCGTGAACGCGCTTTCGGAACCCGTCTTTCGCGACATGGCGGCGCTGCTCACGCAGCTCGACGACGACAAGACCGTGAAGGCCGTGGTGCTCACCGGTTCGGGAAGCATCGCCTTCGTGGCCGGCGCCGACATCAAGCAGATCGCCGAGATCTCGACCCCCGAAAAGGGCGAAGCGCTCTGCACCGAGGGCAAACAGCTCTTCGACAAGATCGAGAACTTCCGCGTCCCTGTCATTGCCGCGATCAACGGCATCTGTCTGGGCGGCGGCTTGGAACTGGCGATGAGCTGTCACATCCGCATCGCCAGCGACAAGGCCAAGTTCGGACAGCCCGAGATCAACCTCGGCATCATCCCCGGGCTGGGCGGCTCGCAGCGGTTGCCGAGGATCGTCGGTCCCGCGAAGGCGACGGAGCTGATCCTGACGGGCGATCAAGTCACGGCGCAGGAGGCGAAGGCCATCGGGCTGATCAACAAGGTCGTGCCCGAGGTCGAGGTGCTGAAGCAGGCCCGCGGCCTGGCGAAGAAGATTGCGTCCAAGAGCCGTTGCGCCATCGAGGCCTCCATGGAGGCGATCGGCGCGGCGATCAAGCAGCCGCGAGCCGACGGAATGCTGGCGGAGAGCAAGATCTTCTCGCGGTTGACCCTGACCGAAGACATGCGCGAAGGCGTTCGGGCCTTCATCGAGAAGCGGCAGCCCGCTTTCAAGGATCGGTGAGAGACGATGATGGAACTGAAGTTCACCGAGGAACAGGACGCCATTCGCCAGATGGTCCGCGACTTCGTGGACCAGGAGATCCGGCCGCACGCGCAACGGATCGACGAGGAAGAGAAGACCGACTTCACTATCGTGAAGAAGGCCGCCGAACTGGGCTTGATGGGGGTCTCCCTGCCGGAGGAGTACGGCGGCATCGGTCAGGGCAAGGTCGGCTTCTGCATTTTCGTCGAGGAGCTGTCGCGAGGCTGCGCGGGCACGGCGACCGCGATCGGCTGCCACCAATCGATCGGCGCCATGACGATCGTGATGGACGGCACTCCCGAGCAGAAGAAGAAGTACCTGCCCTCGATGGCGACCGGCGAGAAGATCGGCGCCTTCGCGCTCACGGAGCCCAACGCGGGCAGTGACGCGGCGGCGATCCAGACGACGGCCACCAAGGACGG
>JACQFU010000571.1 GCA_016199905.1 Candidatus Wallbacteria bacterium | reverse complement strand
CGCGCGCCCTTGCGGCCCAGGGTGACCGTCGGCGGGTGCTCCACCAGCAGCAGCAGGTCGCCGACGCGTTTCGCCGAGCGGAGCTCGAAGAGGCGCTGTTGCAGCTCCCAGCACTCCCGGTAGGCCATCCGTCCGAGGTCGAGGACGGCGAGGGCCCTGCTGGGGATTCGTTCACAGGTGGATGGCCTCCCCGTAGGCGTTTCCGGCGGCCTCCATGATGGCCTCCGAGAGAGTCGGATGCGCGTGGATGGTGCCGAGGATCTCCTTGTAGGTCGCTTCCAGGGTCTTGGCGAGTCCCAGTTCGTGGATCTGCTCGGTGGCGTCGTGGCCGATGATGTGGGCGCCGAGCAGTTCGCCGTACTTGGCGTCGAAGATGAGCTTCACCATCCCGTCGGTCTCGCCCGCGGCGATCGCCTTGCCGAGCACCCGGAACGGGAACTTTCCGATTTTCAGCTTGTAGCCCTTCTCAATGGCGGCGCGCTCGGTGAGGCCGACGCTGGCGACCTGAGGTTGGCAGTAGGTGCAGCTGGGGAAGTTGGAGTAATCGATCCGGGGCGCGTGGTCGGGGCGGAGCATGCTTTCGACGGCGCAGATGGCCTCGTGGCTGGCGACGTGGGCCAAGAGCGGCGGCCCGTTCACGTCGCCGATGGCGTAGATGTCCGGATTGGCCGTCCGGTAGTGATCGCCGGTCTTCACGAAGCCGCGTTCGATCGGAACGCCCAGGCGCTCGAGCCCCAGCCCCTCGACGTTGCCCGTGACCCCGACGGCGACCAGACACTTGTCGGCGACGACTGTCTCCGGCCCCTTGCCGCGCTCGAAGGCGACCTCGACCTTGCCCTTCTTGACCGAAGTGCCCTGGACCTTCGCGCCGGTTGCGATCGTGATGCCGGTGCGCGCGAGGGTCTTTTGAAGAGTTTCGGCTATCTCGTCGTCCTCGAATGGAAGCAGATGCGGCATCATCTCCAGGATGGTGACCTTGGAGCCGAAGGCGTTCCAGAAGTAGGCGAACTCCACGCCTATGGCGCCGCCTCCGACGATGACGACGCTGGCGGGCAGCTCGGTGAGGCTGAGCGCTGCGGTGCTGTCGAGGAGGTGCTTGCCGTCGGTCTCCAGGCCCGGCAACGCTCGGGGGCGCGCGCCCGTGGCCAGGACGAAGCGCTTGCCGCGGATGCGCTGGACGGCCCCGCCGGCTTTGGGCGCCACCGAGAGGCTCCCCGCCGACTCGAACGAGGCGGTCCCGAAGAGGACGGCGACGTTGTTCTTCTTCATCAGGAAATCGACGCCCTTGACGATGCGGTTGGAGACGTCGCGGCTGCGCTTCATGACCTTGGCGAAGTCGAAGCGCAGGTTGTCGCAGGAAATGCCGAAGTCGCCGGCGTCCTTGAAGAGGCGGTAGACCTCCGCGTTTCGCAGCAGGGACTTGCTGGGGATGCAGCCCCAGTTCAAGCAGATGCCGCCGAGCTGATCGCGCTCGACGAGGGCCACTTTCAGTCCGAGCTGGCTCGCCCGGATGGCGGCGACGTAACCGCCGGGCCCGCCGCCGATCACGACGACGTCGTAGAGAGTTTCGGCCATTGAGATCTCCTTGGGAAGCAGTCCCCCGGTGCCCGCGGGCGGTATACCACGGAGCGGCGGGAAAGGAAAAGGCACCGGAGGTGCCGGTGCCTTGCGAGGATGCCGAGAAACTGGCTTACACGAGGTCCTTGAGCGTGACGCCCGCGAGCTCCTTGGAGATCGCCTTGAGCGCCTTCTCCCAGCGCTTGAAGAACTTCGACTCGGTGGCCTTTCCGCCCTTCTTGCTGTCGAGGACGGAATCGCTGGCCTCCATCGGCCCCTCGACGGCCTCGTAGACGTCGAGCAGAGTGATCTGCTGGATCGGTCGGGCGAACATGAATCCCCGGCGGGCGCCCCGGTAGGAGCGAAGGATCTTGCCGCGGGCGAGCTGCCCGAAGATCTTGGCGAGGTAGTTGGCGGGCAGACCGCGCGAATTGGCGATCTCCTTGAGCTGGACCGGGCCGGTCGCCTTCATTCCGGCGAGCGCCATCAGACCGTTCACGGCGTAAATCGTGCCCTTCGAGAGACGCATTTGGGTTCCTCCTCTGTGGATGTGGCAGGTACGGTGGACTGTTTGAGTCCACTTGCAAGGATATCATACGCCACCTTGCGTTGCTAAGAGTCAAGCATTTCGTGCGGACCCTCTTTGGAGCCCCGGAGCCAATCGCTCCAATGGACGCTACCTGTCATGATCGAAGGCCCTCGGCAGGACCTCGCGCCCCCTATCGGACCGAAACCCCCGCTCTGTCCGCTGACCCGCCACCGGAGCCGCTCTCCGACCCTGGAGTCCGCAAACTGTACAAATAGGTCCATTTCCTGTTCCCTCGCACCGCCTCCGCGTGCTACACTCCGCGGTTCTCCAGTACTTTTCACCGCAGAATTCTCGCAGCCGGATCGGGTCGCGGACTGGCCGAGACTTTGCAGCGTGCGGCGCGCATATGGCACCAGAGCAAACACCGGCAAATCCTTCCCTGTTCAGGCGACTCTTCGCGTTCGTCTGCTCCATCCGCTTCACGATCTTCCTTCTCGTGGCCCTGGCCGTCATCCTGGCCGTCGCCACCTTCATCGAGAGCGCCGAAGGCACCGGAGCCGTCCAGATGAAGGTCTACAGGGCCGTCTGGTTCAACGTCTTCCTCGGCGGCTTCACCCTCAACATGCTCGGCGGAACCTACAAACGTCTCCGCTGGCTCTGGATCTATCTCGGATTCGGCGTGACCCACCTGGGCGTCCTCACCATCCTGTTCGGCGCCGGCCTGACGCGAAACTTCGGCATCGAGGGGCAGATGACCATCCCGGATACCGCTACCAGAGAGTATTTCCTCGGTAACGATGACAAATTGTCCGTGACTGCCCCCGGCGGAGACCTGGCTTCGCTCTTCGTTCCCATCGACCGTTGCAGCAAGCAGAAAGAGCTATGGGCCACCACGCGAATGCAGAAGTCAGGCATGACGGTCGTCATGGATAAGTACTGGCCGGACCTG
>JACQFU010000570.1 GCA_016199905.1 Candidatus Wallbacteria bacterium | reverse complement strand
CCCAGGCTGCCGCCGCCAGGCACCGGCAGCTCTCCTTCTCGAGCCAGCAGTCGAACGCCAGCATCGCCAGGGGCGTCCAGCAGAGCCCGCGCAGCAGCGTGGTCAAGGAGGTGCAACTCATCGTGAAGCCGCAGAACATCAGGGCGATGCCGCCGAGGGCCGCCGCGGGCGGGGACAGGTCCCATCGCCTCAGCAGCAGGAATGTGAACACGCCCAGGAGCGCCACATGGAGGGCCACAAAGGCGTTGTACGCCAGTGGAAAGGGCAGCACCATGAAGAGCGCCGCCAGGGGATAGAACACCATCGAGTGCGGATCAGCGTGATACGGATAGCCCATTGCGATCCGCGGATCCCAGAGCGGCATTTCGCCATCGAGCCAGGCGCGCGACGTGAGGAGCGCCTCGGGATAGTAGTAATTGGGCGTGTCTCGATAATAGAAGGACTTGCCCCCGCCAAGGGCCGGCCAGAACACCCAGGCCGCGGCCAAGAGCAAGACCAAGATTGCCAAGCAATCGCCGCCGCGGCGGCTGGCGGGAGCAGCGTTTCCCGGACCCGTCATGCGGGTGCCCCCAGACGCTGCCCGACCGTGAGACCCGCCAAAGTCAGTGTCAAGGCGACAAGGCTGATGACAAATCCTACTCGGAAAGGCGTCGGCACATACGTCATGACCAGACTGTGCTCGCCACCGTGAACCGGCACTCCTCGGAACATCCCGCCCGTCCTCAGGATCTCCCGTGGATGGCCGTCGACCGCGGCAACCCAGCTTGGGTGAAACGTATCGAGCAGCACCAACAGACCGTCGCCCTCGAGCCCGAAGTCGATGCGGACTTCTTCCTGGCGATGTCGGGTGATGGCACAACCCAGGATCTTCCTGGGCACCAGCGAGTCAGTCACCTGGCCCGAGGGCGGAACCTCGTAGATCGACACGTGAGGCAGGGAGAGCATCTTGTTGACGGTGAATAGCGACTCTCCTGTGGCAGCGGCGCGCGCCCTCGGTGCGATGAAGGCCCGCGGCGTCACGTCGGGAAGCTGTTGAACGAGCACGGCTCCCACCTCCGCGACCGTCTTCCCCACGTCCGTCCCAACCTGAAACGGTTCCATCCTCAAGGCATGACCAGCCCCGAGAGCGGCGGCCACTCGATCCCGCGAGTTCCGATCCGCACGAGTGATCAGCTCCAGCAGTTGCCGCATGGAGGCAAGCCGCACCGACATGGTCGACAGGAGCATGTCGCATCCATCGATGGCTCCTCGAAGGTGACTCATGAGGATGGTTTGAAGCAGCATGAATTGAGAAGTGGTCTTCTCGGAGTCGAAACGCAGCTGCTGCGGACTGTAGGAGACGTACCTGGGAGGAGTTCCGGTCGGAGAAGGCGCTCCCATCATCTGCGGAATCTGGCGAGACTGAACCATCAGGTGATCGGCGATCGTGGGAAACCCCTGGCTCGTCGTCCAGGAGAGGTCAGCGACGGCGAGCGTCATGGCCAGCGCCAGGGCTTTGCCGGGATTCAGTTTTCCCCGATCGGCCAGGTGAAGCAAGCCCCGGACGGCCAGGACGATTCCGAAGACGAACCCCAGGTTCGCCATCCAGCCGCGACTGACCGTGTCCACGATAATCGAGGCGTCCCCCGTGATGCTGCTGTCCGCCGAAAGAAAGACTCTCACCAGCTGCGGTCCGAAGACGCCCACCAGCAGCAGCAGAGCAGCGGCGAGAAGGACGCCGACGTCCAAAGTGCGCCGATAGAGCTTCTCACATAGCGGGCGGCGTTCCAGCAAGCCTTGAAGCCCCAGTGCCGCGGAGATGGCCAGCGCGATGGCCGTGATCAGGAAGTACTTGCCTGGATAACGAAACAATCGCAACGGAGGAACAACGGTCGTCAGGAGACTGAAGAACGGCATCGGTTTTTCGAGCGACACCAGCAGCGATGCAAATGCGACTCCCAGCACCACCCGCGCGGAAGCGCCCAGGCGCCCGGCAGCACCGCCGTCCCTGCGGAGCGATCCTGCGCCCAATCCCAGGGAGGCCAACGCGAGAGCCAAAATGGGCAATCCCACGTAGACATCGGGGTAGAACGGCACCATGCCGGCCCGATAGCTCATCAGGTAGAACGGAGAGATCGGATCCGGGAATGGCACAGGAACGATCAGGTTGTATAGGTTGGTCGGCTCTACTCCGAAGCTGCCCAATTCATCGGAGTCCGCCGCCGTCGATCGGTCCGACAGCGAGATCAGCTGTGCGAGCGGCAGGTACTGATACGCCAGAAGGGTCGCCGCCAGCGCCGCAGTTGCGAGAAGCGCCTTGAGGTGAAGGCGCGGCGACAGCCTGGGCGCACCAGGCCGCATCCAGGGATAGACGGCAAGCAGCATGCCCGTGAACAGGACGTACTGCGGGTCGGTGCTGCTGCCCTGAACAGCCAGAACCAAGGCCGTGGCGAGGACGGCTCGCCAGGACGAGTTCATGGCGAATCCGTCGAAGGCCAGAAGCGCCAGCGGTGCCCAGATGGTTCCACGGAGAAGCGTGGTGAGGCAAGTGGTGCTGATCGTGTAACCGCAGAACATCAGGCTGACGGCCCCCAGCGCGGCGGCGGGAGCCGACAACGCCCAGCGTCGCAAGAGCAGATAGAGGAAGGTCCCCCCCAGCGGGACGTGGAGGGCGACGAAGACGCTGTAGGCCCTGGCAAAGGGCAACAGGAGGAAGAGCGCCATCAACGGATAGAAGACCATCGAGTGAGGGTCCGCCTGAAAGGGGTATCCACAACCGATGGTCGGCTCCCAGTGAGGGATGCGGCCCTGGGCCAGAGCCCGAGCGGTCACGCTTGCCTGGGGGTAGTAGGAGGTCACGGTGTCCCGGAAGTAGAAAGTCTGACCTTCGAACAACACCTGCCAGAAGAACAAGACAGCCAGGGCCCACAGCCCGGCGAGCCACAGTAGGTCGAACCGATTCAAGCCCCGGAACGCGCCCGCGGTCTCCTCGAGCGGCAGGGGAGACGACAACTCTCCCTGGGCGGGTTTCGTGGCTTCCGAGCTCGTCACCGAAACTCAGTCCCGCAGACAGCCATTGGACTTCGCCAAGACTGGATCAGGCAACGAAACAGAGGCCGGCAGCCCTCTGCCGGCCCACCGATCGTCGCGCCCAAGGCGCGGCTTCACCATCGCGAACTGTGACGATTGAGCTCCGATCCATTCGCACCCACGGGCCCGCCGCCGCCGCCGCCGTT
>JACQFU010000033.1:1546-6524 GCA_016199905.1 Candidatus Wallbacteria bacterium | reverse complement strand
CGAACCAGCTCTCGGGCGGTCAACAGCAACGCGTGGCGATCGCGCGGGCGCTGGTGAATCGGCCGGCCATCCTGCTGGCCGACGAGCCGACGGGAAACCTGGACAGCAAGACTTCGATCGAGATCATGGAGTTGTTCCAGCGGCTGCACCGGCAGGGAGCGACGATCGTGATGGTGACGCACGAGGGGGACATCGCGGAGTACTCGAGCCGGCAGATCCACTTCCGCGACGGCGAGGTGATCGACGACCGTCCCAACGCGAACATCCGGGACGCGGCGTCGGACCTGACCGCACTGGCCGCGCAGCCGCGGCGCTGAAGGACGGGCGATGGGGTTCGGCGAGGTCCTACGGACGGCGCTCTGGAGCCTGGGGCGAAGCCGGACCCGGACGGGCCTGACGATGCTGGGCATCATCATCGGTGTCGCGGCGGTGGTGGCGGTGGTGAGCCTGGGCCAGGGGGCGATATCCAACACCGAGAACGACATCGCCTCGATGGGCATCAACCTGGTGACGGTGACGCCCGGATCGAAGATCATGTCGGGGTTCCGGATGAGCACGGGCAGTGTCGTGACGCTGGTGCCGGAGGACGCCGTGGCGATCCGCGAGGAGTGTCCGTCCGTGGCGCTGGTGTCTCCGGGAGTGAAGACGCAGGTGCAGGTGGTCTACCAGGACAAGAATTCCTCCTCGGCGATGGAGGGCGGCTCGACGGACTACCCCGCGATACGAGGCTGGGCCTTGGCGAGCGGAGGTTTCTTCGACGCCGACCAGGAGCGGCAGTCGGCGAAGGTCTGCGCGATCGGGGAGACGGTGCGCAAGCATCTCTTCGGCGACGCCGATCCGATTGGAAAGATGATCCGGGTCAACAAAATTCCGCTGCTGGTCGTCGGGCTCTTTGCGCCGAAAGGGCAGACCAGCACGGGGCAGGACCAGGACGACGTGGTGGTCGTGCCCTGGACCACGGGGATGCGGCGGCTGATGGGACTGACGCACCTGACGATGATGCTGGCGGCGGCGCGCGAAGAGAGCGGCGTGAAACCCGCTACGGTGGAGATTTCCAAAGTGCTGCGCCGGCGTCACCACATCGGCCCCAACGACGAGGACGACTTCACCTGTCAGACGCAGCGGGAGGTGGCCGAAACCGCGGAGTCGGCGACCGTACTGATGATGACGCTGGTTTCGGTGATCGCGCTGATCGCGCTCTTCGTCGGAGGAGTCGGCGTGATGAACATCATGCTGGTGAGCGTGCTGGAGCGGACCCGGGAAATCGGCATCCGGATGGCCATCGGCGCGCGTTCCAGCGCCGTGATGTGGCAGTTCCTGGGCGAGACGGTGGTGCTGACGAGCCTGGGCGGTCTGATCGGAGCGGCGCTCGGAATCGGCCTGGCGCAGCTGATCCCACTGACGCTAGGTTGGCCGACGCGCGTGACGGCGGCGCCCGTGGTCGTCTCGTTCCTCTTCAGCGCTGCCGTGGGGATCTTCTTCGGTTTGTATCCGGCCTACCAGGCAAGCCGCATGGACCCCATCGAGGCGTTGAGGTACGAGTGAGATGAGGCTGACCGAGACGTTGGAGAGCGCCCTGGAGGCGATCGTTCGTCACCGGCTGCGCAGCTTCCTGACGGCGCTCGGCATCGTCATCGGCGTCTTCTCCGTGATCACGATCGTGGCCGTGGGGGAGGGGGCGCAGCACATGATGCAGGATTCGCTGAAGGGGTTCGGCGCCAACGTGCTCTGGCTGATCCCCGGCGCGCATGGGATGAGCGGGGCTCGCTCGGCGTCGGCGGCCGTCAATAGCCTCACGCCCGACGATGCGCGCGCGTTGGTCGCCGAGTGTCCCGCCCTTCGCTGGGTCTCGCCGGGAGCGTTCTCCGCGGGGTCCGTGGTGCACGGCAACCAGAACTGGTCGACCGTCATTTCGGGGGCGGGCCACCTCTTTCCGCTCGTGAGGGAGTGGATGCCGGAGAAGGGGGAGTTCTTCTCGGAGCGCGACGTGAACGGCGCGGCCAAGGTCTGCGTGATGGGACGGACCGTGGCGACGAAGCTCTTCGGGCGGGACGACCCGGTGGGCCAGATGGTCCGGATCAAGAAGATCCCGTTCCGCGTGGTCGGCGTCCTGTCGTCCAAGGGACAGACGGGTTGGGGACAGGACCAGGACGACGTCGTGATCCTGCCTTACACGACGGTGATGAAGAAGATCAGCGGCCAGACCTACTTGGGCGCGGTCCAGTGCACGGCCGTGAGCGCCAACTCGATGCAGGCCGCCGAGGACCAGATCACGCAGTTACTGTGGCGCCGCCATCACATCGCCCCGGGGCAAGAGGCGGACTTCTCGGTGCTGTCCCCGAAGGACGTGTTGAAGATGGTCGACAAGATCTACAACACGCTGATCCTGTTCCTGGGCTCCGTCGCGTCGATCGCCCTGTTCGTGGGCGGCGTCGGAATCATGAACATCATGCTGGTGAGCGTGGCCGAGCGCATTCGAGAGATCGGCATCCGGCTGGCCGTGGGCGCCCGGGGGCTGGACATCCTGCTGCAGTTCCTGATGGAGGCCGTGCTGCTTTCGGTGTCGGGAGGTCTTCTGGGTCTTTTGGCCGGTTTCGGCATGGCCCAGGCGATCGCCACTTTCCTGAATTGGCCGGTGCTGGTCGACCCGGCCTCGTCGATCGGGGCGGTGGCGTTCAGCGGCGTGATCGGCGTTGTCTTCGGGTTCCTCCCGGCGTGGCGCGCCAGCCGTCTCGACCCGATCCAGGCGCTGCGGCAGGAGTAGGAGTCAGCAAACCGGCGGCGCCGCCTCGGCAGGGAGCTCGCGCACGGGCGCGGTTCGCGATGCGGGATCGGCCGGGAGGAACAGGCCCAGCCGATGGTTGCAGTAGATCTCGATGAGCCCTCGCAGAGAGCCCACGACGTCCAGCGCCAGGCGCACGCGGGTGGCCGGATCGTTGGCCCACTCCACCGGAGTTTCGGCGATCCGGTAGCCCGCGGCGTGGGCGAGGAAGAGGATCTCGGGATCGTAGGTCCAGCGGTTCTGGATGGCGCGGCGCAGGATGTCCTGGCAAACGTGTCGCTTGAAGAGCTTGAAGCCGCAGGTGAAGTCCTGGACGCCGGGCACGAGGAACTCGTGGCAGAGCCAGCTGTGGATGCGGCCAAGGAAGACGCGGTAGAAGGGCTGAGGAACGGTCACACGGTGGCCCGCGGCGCGGCGAGAGCCGATGGCCACATCCGCGCCCAGGTCGATCTGGGCCAGCAGGCGATCGACCTCCTCGATGGGAGTCGACAAATCGGCATCGCACAGCAGTAGAAGCTCGCCGTCGCCAGCCAGCATGCCGACGCGCACCGCGTGGCCCTTTCCGCGGTTGCCGTCGTAGGCGAGAACCCGGATCGGCATTCCGGCCGCCCGGCGAGCCTGGGCGACGGCAATGGTCGCATCCTTGCTTCCGTCGTCCACGACGACGACATTCCACGTGTAGGGCCGCGTGGAGAGGAAGCGCTCCAGAGCGTCGAGCGTCGGGCCCAGGCGCTTCTCTTCGTTGTAGCAAGGAACGACGACCGAGAGCCGTGGGACGGGGGGGGCCTCCATGTTGAGGGGGTTATAGGGCAGGGGGGGGCGGAGGATCAAGGCGGGGGAAAATGGACCAACAGCGCGCCCCAACGGGTAGACTGGGGCCCTGCCTGCCATGAACCAATCTCTTTCGCCTGCCCGCTTGATCGCGCCCATGCTCGTGTTGCTGATGGCGTGGCAGCTTTACACGGCGGGCCTGTCGAACCGGGTGCTGGTCGGGGACGACGAAGGGGAGTTCACCTATGCGGCCTGGCGACAGTCGCTGGGCGAGAGAGTCTATCGAGACGTCGCGTTCGATGCGGCGCCCGTGCCGGTCTACCTGGGAGCGTTGGCCTATCAGGTCGCGGGCGCCACGCACCTGGTCACCAAGAAGCTCACCGTCGTCTTCGCGCTGCTTGCCGCGCTCTTCAGCTACCTGCTGGCCGAGCGGCTGATGGGGCGCGAGACGGCGCTGCTGGCAACGGCGCTTCTCGTCACGAACGCCTACTGGCATTTCTTCAACTGGTTTTTCACGGCCGACGCCTACTACATCTGCTTCCACCTCGCGAGCCTCTACTTCTTCGTCTGCGCCTGGCAAGAGCCGGAGCGCCGCGGGCCCTGGCTGATGAGCGGGGTGCTCGGCTCGATCGGATTCTTCAGCAAGTTCTTCGGGGTTTTCGCCTTTGGGGGCTCGTTCCTGTTCCTGGCGGTCGAGCTGCTCGGGCGGCGAGGAGAAGAAGGGGACGCTGCGCCCGATCCGGCAACAATCGCTCGAGGCGTGGCGTGGATGCTCGCCGGGGCGGTTGCGGCGGCACTGTTCTTTCTGCTTCCGATGTGGGGCTATCTGGATCGGTTCTACGCGCTCTGTGTGCTGCACCATCGCAAGGCGGTCCCGACCTTGGCGCCGGGATGGATCTTCTACGCGTTCTTCGACGTGCTCTGGTTTGCGCCGACTCCCATCGCCCACAAGCTGCTTGTCTTCCTGGGCCTTCTCGGGTTGTTCGGGGCGGCGAGTCGGCCGGCGCGGGGCCGCATGCTGCTGGCTTGCCACGCCGTGCAGGCCCTGGTGTTCCTCGTCGTGAAAATGGAGCTCTACGCACGCCACCTGCTGTTCCTGGTTCCGCTCCTCAGCATCCTGGCGGCCGACCAGCTCGTGGCGCTGGCGTCGGAGAAAGGCGAGGCCCGGCGCCTGGCACGATGGCTGACCGGTTGGATACTGGTGACGGCGTTGCTCGGCTTCTCGAGCGATCTGCCGGGCTACAAGCATTGGAAGCTGGTCGAACTGGTGCAGAAGCTGGTGCCGCCGGAAGGGACCGTGCTGGCCGAGCACGGCGAGATCGCTTTCCTGGCACAGCGGCGCAACGTCCCGTTGCGGGACGTGCCGGCCAGCGGCAGCGATCCGGCCTCCCCCCGGATGGACGCCCGGGAGGTCGTCGAGGCGAT
>JACQFU010000033.1:0-1529 GCA_016199905.1 Candidatus Wallbacteria bacterium | reverse complement strand
GACGCCGAGCTCTTCGACTACTGGATCTACACCAGGCGGTGAGCGCCGGCTACCGGGGGCCGAGGTTGACCCAGACACTCTTGACGGCGGTGTACTGCTCGAGCGCGTGGATCCCCATCTCGCGCCCGAAACCCGACTGCTTGACTCCGCCAAACGGAGAGGCGCTGTCGAAACAGTTGTAGTCGTTGATCCAGACCGATCCGGCCCGGATCCGCCGAGCCAGCCGCAGGGCGCGAGTGACGTCGGCTGTCCAAACGGAGCTGACCAGACCGTAGACGGTGTCGTTGGCGAGCCGGACGGCTTCGTCCTCCTTGTCGAAGGAAAGGACGGAGAGCACCGGGCCGAAGATCTCCTCGCGGGCAATGGTCATCTCCTGGCTAACGCCGTCGAAGATGGTCGGCTCGAAGAAGAAGCCGCGCGCAAGCTGGCCGTCCGTGAGGCGGCCGCCGCCGCAGACGAGGCGCGCCCGCTCGGCTTTTCCGGACTCGATGTATCCGGTCACTCTGTCGAGCTGCTGTCGGCTGATGAGGCTGCCGACGTCCGAGGCCGGGTCTGTGGGGTCGCCGACCTTCAGCGCCTTGGTTGCCGCCGTCAACCGGTCGAGGAATTCGTCGTGGATCGAGCGGTGCAGGAACAGGCGGCTTCCCGAGCTGCAGACCTCGCCCTTGTTGGCGAAGACGCCCCAGAGCGCCGAGCGCAGCGCGGCCTCGCGATCGCAATCCGGAAAGACGATCTGAGGCGACTTGCCTCCCAGCTCCAGCGACAGTCGTTTCAGATTGGAGTCCGCGCTGGCGTGCAGGAGCTTTCGCGCCGTGGCCACGGAGCCAGTGAAGGCGACCTTGTCCACGCCGGGATGCGCCGCGATGTGGTTGCCGGTATCGCCGAAGCCCGTGACCACGTTGAGCACCCCCGGCGGCAGGCCGGCCTCCTCCAAGATGCCCGCGAGCGCCAGGGCCGTGAGCGGCGTCTGCTCGGAGGGCTTCAACACCACCGTGTTGCCGGTGGCCAGCGCCGGGGCGAGCTTCCAGGACGCCAGCAAGAGCGGATAGTTCCAGGCGACGATGGCTCCGACGACGCCGACAGGCTCGCGCAACGCGAAGTTGAGGTAGTGGCCGTCGACGGGGATGACTTCCCCGTGGACCTTGTTGGCCCAGCCCGCGTAGTAGTGGAACACGTCCCAGGAGGGCGGCAGATCGCCCCGGCCGGCCTCCTTGACGGTCTTTCCGTTGTTGGCCGACTCCAGACGAGCCAATTCCTCTTTTCTGGCCTGAATCAAGTCGCCGGCGCGTCGCAAGATTCGACCGCGCTCGGAAGCATCCATCCTCGACCAGGGACCCGCCTCGAGCGCCGCGCGCGCCGCGCGAACCGCGCGGTCGACGTCCTGGGCGGAAGCGTGGACCGCGTCCGTGAGCTTCTCCCCGGTTGCCGGGTTCATCACGCCGTAGCGAACCCCGGGCTGCCCCTCGTCCCACTTGCCTCCGATGAAAAGCTGCCCGGGGCGAACGTTCGTGTGCGACTGGGTCATCGTG
>JACQFU010000558.1 GCA_016199905.1 Candidatus Wallbacteria bacterium | reverse complement strand
GGCCGCCCGAACTGTTTTCGGGACAGGGCGTACCGCGCGGCCCGCTCCAGCATCAACTCTCCGGCGCCGGCCCCCGGCCCCAGCAGGCAGCTGCGCTCCCACTCCAGGGTGCTGAAGGCGACCTCCACGAACCCGCGTCCCTCCTGCCCCAGCACACTCGACGGGCCGACGAAGCAGTTCTCGAAGACCAGTTCGGAGGTGGGCGAGGCGCGGTGCCCCATCTTGTGCAGCGGCTTGCCGACCGTGAATCCGGGTGCGCTCCGCTCCACCAGAAAGGCCGTGATCCCGTTGCGGCCGCGGGCGGGCTCGGTCACGGCGAACACCAGAAAGACCCCAGCGATGGGACCGTTGGTGATGAACATCTTGGCGCCGTTGAGGAGCCAGCCGTCAGCAGTGCGCTCGGCCCGAGTGGTGAGGCCCGCCGCATCGGAACCTGCGCCGGGTTCGGTGAGACCGAAGGCGCCGATCAGCTCGCCGGAAGCCAGCCTCGGCAGGTAGCGCTGCTTCTGCTCGGCAGTGCCGAAGACGCTTACGGGGATTCCGAAGAGCACGGTCGAGGCGCCCCAGGAGAGCGCCATCGACAGCGAGCCGCCGCCTCGCGTGAACGCCTCGACCGCCAGCACGGTAGTGGAGAGGTCCGCTCCGCCGCCGCCCAGCTCGCTCGGGAACGGCAGGCCCATCAATCCCAGGTCGGCCATTTTCTGCCAGAGTGCCGGATCGAACTCGTCTCGGACCTCCGCGGGCGCGGCCTCCTCGCGGGCGAACCGCAGCACCTCGTCGCGCAGGGCGAGTTGCTCGTCGTCGTGCAGAAACGGGGCCGGGCGGGACGGCGGGGTGACTTGAGACACAGGCATGAGAGGTGGTATGATGGCGAGCTTCCTGCCTCGTGATCCTAGGTACAGCGACCCGGACCGGCCCATCATAGTCCACTCCATGACCCTTCGTCCAATACCGAACCGGACGCGCGCCGAATTGGCGAACGCGATAGGCGAGTACTTCGAAGCCGTCGAGCTGGCGCAGGACGTGAACGCCGCGGCGGTAGTCGGCTTCCTCGACGAAATGCTCGCCGCGGGCTCGACGTTGCAGGGAATCGAGGCGGCCTGGGTGGACCTGGAGTTCTTCGTGGCCTACCTGGAATCGTATCCCACGAGCCGGCGCCTCGACGAGCTGGAGCCGTGGGAGTACTCGCGTTTCCTCTTCGATTTCCTGACCAAGGAGGTCTACGAGCCCCTGGCCGACGAGACGGCTCGCAAGCGCGAGGTGCTCTCGACGGTGGTGGCCTTTCTGGGATACCTGGAGCGCCAGGCCGACCTGTCCGGCACCCAGGCGGCGGAGCAGGCACTCTCCAAGATCTTCCGCACCCAGGAGCCCCGCGAGATCCCGCGGCCGCCGATGCGGGCCGGCGAGTTGCTCGGGTTCCTGAACGGGCCGAACACGGGCGTGCCGCATCGCATCACGGTGTCGGATCTCTGGCTGGCCTTGGCTCGCGACGCCGAGTTCGACGGCAAATGGAAACAGGTGATCGATTACCTGGAGTCGACGCCGGGTCTGCCCGGACAGGCGCAGAAGGTGGAAGCCGTCAAGCGGCTTGCGTCGATCCTGATGCAGGACGAGCTGGACCCGATCGCGCTGATGGGCGAGACCCGGGTGACGCAGGAGCTCGTGGATCGGGCCAGAAAGTTCTTCTACGGCGAGAGTGCCTGACCGTTCCGCCCGGCCACGGCGACACAAATGGACACAACGGCTCGATTGAAGAGGAGGGCGGGCTCCCCGGCGCTCGCGGCGCATCTGCTGCCGCTTCCGGGGACTCAAGTCTCGGCCAAGCCGGTGACCGTGATCGGGATGCCGCTCGACCTGGGGGCCGACCGCCGCGGGGTCGACATGGGTCCGAGCGCGATCCGCTACGCCGGCCTCAAGCACGAGCTGGAGCGGATCGGCATCGCCGTCGAGGACCTGGGCAACGTCAACATCCCGTCACCGGAATCGCACCCGCCGCGCAACGCGCGGGCCAAATACGCCGAGGAGATCGTGCGGGCGTGCCGGAGGCTGGCGCGGATGGTCTCTCAAGCCATCGAGCGGGATCGCGTGGCGGTGGTGCTGGGCGGGGACCACAGCCTGGCGATGGGCAGCATCGTCGGCGCCTCACGGTGTCACGACAAGCTCGGACTGCTCTGGTTCGACGCACACGCGGACTTCAACACGCCGCGCACCAGCCCCAGCGGCAATGTGCACGGGATGCCGCTGGCGGCCGTCTTCCAGTACGGGTCGCCGGCGATGCGAGCGCTCTGCAAAGGAAGCAACGTGGACGCGAAACG
Organism: Candidatus Wallbacteria bacterium; assembly: GCA_016199905.1. Classification (GTDB taxonomy): domain Bacteria; phylum Muiribacteriota; class UBA6191; order JACPRK01; family JACPRK01; genus JACPRK01. The sequence goes on along the minus strand of JACQFU010000558.1, from coordinate 3,530 downwards.
CTGCGCGCTGGTCGGCGTGCGCGACACCGATGAGGGCGAACGGTTGCTGTTGAAGAAGGCGGGCCTCAAGGTCTTCACGATGGAGGCGATCGACCGTTATGGATTGCAAACGGTCATGCGCCAGGCCATCGAAACGGCTAGCCACGGGGGGACGCCGTTCCACGTCAGCTTCGACGTGGACGTGCTCGATCCCGGAGCCGCGCCGGGCGTCGGGACGCCCGCTATCGGCGGGCTGACCTACCGCGAGTCGCTGCTGGCGATGGAGATGATCTCGGAGACTGCCGGCCTCACGAGCGTCGACATGGTGGAGGTGAACCCGATCCTCGACCACCAGAACATCACCGCGAAGATCGTGGTGAACCTGCTGGCAACGCTGCTGGGGCGGAGAGTCTTGTAGGCTGGCGGACCAAGCGCTCACTCGAACGCTTCGGCGACAGCCGGCCCGAGCTCGACATCCTCCCGGGCACCGGCGATCCGGACCACGCGCTCGCGTACGGCCGCGTCGTGCCGGTGGATGCCGAGCGCGGCGACAGCGTCGCGGGCTGTCTGGCCGGGAGCGTCTTCGACGAGCGACAGAAGGAACTCGAAGGAGGCGTCGAGTCGTAATGTAGCGATCGCGAGCAGCGCGGCGCGGCGCAGCTCGGGCTCCGGCGAGCGCTCCCACCACCGGCGAAGGACGTCGAAGGCCTGCGGCGATCGGGTGGCACCCAGGGCGAGCGCGGCGGTCTCTGCAACGGCGGACTCCGGCGAGCTCAGGAGCCGTTCCATCAGCTCGGGCGAACCCTCGGGATCGAGCGCGGCCAGCGACGCCAGGCACTCGGCCAGCACCTGCGGATCGGCCTCCCCCGTCAGGACGCGGAGGCGCAACAACGGCACGGCGTTGTCGTTCTCGCTGTACGAGAGGGCCTTCGCAGCGCCAATTCGCGCGGGCGATTCCGAGTCAGCCAGCAGATCGCCCAGCTCCAGGAGCGCCGCCGGGTGGTTCCTCCGGACCAGCCCGAGGGCGCAGACCGCGCGGAGGTTGGCGGCCGTGTCCACCGGCGGCCCCCACGACGCCTCCCTCTGGACATGGCGTATGCCTCGCAAGAAGACCGCGTCCTCGCGAGAGTCGAGCTTGTAGAGAGCGTCGGCGATCGCCTGCTTGGCCTGACAACCCGGATCGTTCTTCGCCGAGTTCTCGAGCATCCGGTCGAAGGCCGAGACCAGGGCGGCGTCGAACCCCGAGACCTCTCCTCGCGCGATCAGCTTTGCGGCGCGGGCCACCGCGATCGACTGAGGAGAGGCGAGCGCCTGCTTCAACCGCTCGCGCGCGAGCTCCGAACCCAGCTGGTCCTTGATCTCGGATAGCCCGGCCAGGAGCATCTCCAGGGTCGCCCCGCCGCGCTTCTTGCCGGAACGATTCACGCCTGCACGGTACTGCATCTCGCCAGAAAATCCGATGAGACGCGGAGGTCCGCGATGCGGCTCAACTCCGAACCGCCCGAGCACCGGCGGCAGCCGTGTCAGCGGCGCCCGACAGGGGAAAAGCGGCGCGACCTCGCGTGGAACGGACTTGGTATGTCGGGCGGCTCCGGAAGACCGCTCCTCAGCCTGTGGGTCGTGCATCCCCAGGCCGAGAGCGGGCCCGCGAGCCGTTACTCCTTGGGCCTGTTTGCCTTCTCCTTCGACTTGCAGAAGCCCAGGTTCTTCTTGAGGTAGGCCTCGATCCCTTTCGAAAACTCCGCCAGGTCGTGAGGATCTCGGCTCGTCAGTATGTTTTCCGTCACGACGACGGGCTGGTCCTCGATCACCTTCACACCGCCGTTGCGCAGATCGCCGCGGATGTCGCCGACGCCCGTGGCCTCCTTGTCCTTCAACAGGCCGGCGCTCAGCAGAACCTGCGGGCCGTGGCAGACCGAAGCGATCAGCTTGTTGGCCTCGTTGGCCTGCCGCAGGAGCTCGAGGACCTTGCCGTCGGTGCGCATGATGATTGGGTTCCAGGCCCCGCCCGGCACGACGTAGGCGCAGTAGTCCGTCGCCTTCACTTGCGAGACCTGCTTGGCCGCGGGCAGCCAGACGGAGGGCTTGAGGAACTGGACGGCCATCACGCGGTCCTTGATCCAGTCCGGGGTCACGATCTCGACACTCGCGCCGCGCGCCTGGAAGTAGCGCAGAGGATAGGTGACCTCGACTTCCTCGAAACCGTGCGCGGCGATGATGGCGATCTTGAGCCCCTTCATCGACTGCGGATCGGTAACGGGGACCTCGGCAACGTTGTAAGGCATCCCCGCGTCGACCTCCTCGAGCTTCACCTGGGGAAAGGGCTCGGCCGCGGCCAGCGGCAGAGTCATCGCAGCGATTGCCAGCGCCACACTCAAAAGTACTCGAAACATACTTGGACTCCTTGTTGACTGGGGGAGCGGAACGCCCCGCGGATGCGTCCAGTGTGCAGGTCGGGGACAGCTTGCCGTCCCGTGGGACAGAATATACATTCGCCCCTTGCGGCGAGGGGCATTTTTCCGTTTGTCCCGGCAAGTGCTCGCAAGCACGCGCGCCGACTTTTCGCACTCGCGCCGGTGCGGCTCCTGCCCGCCGCTGCCGTCACTCCTGGAACGTGAGCGAGCGCCATCCGTAGGTCCCGAGGACGCGCGTCGCTCCCATCCTCGACTCCGCGCGAACGTTGCTGTGGCCGTGCAGCAGGAGCTGGACGCGGTGTCGCGAGCAGTACTCGACGAAGGCCCTGAAGCCGTCGTGGACGCCGTCGGGGACTTCGTGGTTCTCCAGCGCCGGCGGGTTATGCGTCACGAAGACGTCGCATCCGGGATGACGCGCGAGCGCCGCCTCCACCTGTTCCTCGTCGTACAGGTAGCGTCCGGCGGGCTTGTAGCGCCAGGAGCCCTGAAATCCTCCCAACCTCACGCCGCGAAACTCGACGACGCGCAGGTGCAGATCCTCTTCCGGCGTGAGGTCCGCGGGAGAATCGTGATTGCCTCGAACTCCGAGAAAGGGAACGCCCGGCATCGCGGCACGGATGCGATCGTAGACCCAGCGAGGCAAGTCGCCCGACGTGAGAATGAGATCGGGCGACTCGGCCGCGAGAGCCGCGGTATCGCGGAGCTCGTCGGGTTCGTCGCTGATGTGGAGAATCTTCACTGGCGCGGGTTCCGGCCCGTGTTCACGCGCTTCCGGGAACCGTAACATCGTATACTGTCGCCGCGCACCGGACCGTGGGCGCGCAGGGAACGGCGTGGCCGGTCCCATCGAGGCGCGAGCTCGAGCCGCGGCCGGGTGCTGTTCTGCGTGGTCGGAGGCCTGTTCGCCGGCCTGGTCTGCCAGTACCCGTACATCGTCTGGTGGGGCAATCCCGTGAGCTACCTTCTCCGGCAGCTCTTCGACCTGCTGGTGGGCTGGACGCTCGCCGGATTGGTGCTGGCCAAGCTGAGCCGGCCGGACTAGCGAGCTGCGATTCCGCCGGGGCCGTACCGACTCATCGCGGCCGGCGGGGCTGCGGTGCGTCCCGCGGGTCCTTCGGACACAGTCGCCCTATCGAG
>JACQFU010000557.1 GCA_016199905.1 Candidatus Wallbacteria bacterium | reverse complement strand
CTACTCGCTACTCGCTACTCGCTACTCGCTACTCGCTACTGCCCTGCGCTTCCTCCCCTTCATCTGGAAGAACCTGCGCCGAAACCCACGGCGCACGGCGCTCACGCTGCTGTCGGTGACGGCAAGCCTAGCGCTGCTGACGATGCTGCTCACGGTCGACGACAGCATGCGACAGTTCACCGAGGCGTCCTCGAGATCGCTGCGCATCTCGGTGCGGCACAAGACCGGGTTCGCGCTGCTGTTGCCCATCAGCTACCAGAAGCAGATCGAGAAAGTCCGGGGAGTCGAGTTCTGCAATCCGTTCAGTTGGTACGGAGGCAACTTCCGAAACCCGCGCGAGATCCTGCCTTCGGTTTCCTGTGACCCCGAGACTCTGCAGCAGGTCTGGGGCGACCGTGTCGAGGCGAAACCCGAGGAGTGGAGCCAGTTCAAGAAGGACCGGATGGGCGCGATGGCGGGCAGTCTGCTCGCCACTCGCTACGGATGGAAGGCGGGAGATACCGTGGCACTCAAGGGGACCGTCGTGCCCGTCGACCTGACGTTTCACGTCGCGGGAATCCTCACCAAGTCCTGGGACCCGCAGATATTCCTGTTCCATCGTCAGTACCTGGAGGAGGCGATGAGGAACCCGGGCACCGTGGGGAACTTCTGGGTGAAGGTCGATCACGCCGACAACATCCCGCGCGTCATCCGTGAGATCGACGCGATGTTCGCCAATGCGCCGCAGCCGGCGATCGCCGAAACCGAGAAGGGCCTCTTTCAGATGTTCATGGGGATGATGCAGATGTTCCGGGTGGTCATCTTGGCGGTTGGTTCGGCTGTCGTGGCGAGCATCATGCTGGTCTGCGCCAACACCATTGCGATGAGCGTCCGGGAGCGGATGAGCGAGGTGGGCGTCCTGCGGGCCATCGGGTTCCGGCGCCATCACGTATTCTTCTTCTTGCTGGGCGAGACCTGCCTGATCGCGATGCTCGGCGGTCTGGTGGGCTCGACGCTCGCCTTCTTGGCCTGCCGTTGGTCGGCGTCGCTGCTCCCGGGCGGGCCGGTAGCGGTGCTGATGGCGACGGCGAGGCCACACCTGATCGGCTGGGCCATCGGGATCTCGGCGCTGGTGGGTGGCGCCGGCGGGTTCGTGCCGGCCTTCGGGGCCGTGCGAGTGCCGGTGAGCCAGGCCCTGCGGCAGGTGGTCTGACGTGCGCGCCATTCCGCTGCGGTACAACCTGCGCAGTCTGCGCGTGCGCTGGCTGACGACGACGCTGACCGTGGGCGGCGTGGCGCTGGTGGTGGCCACCTTCGTGGCGTTGATGGCGCTGGCGAGCGGCTTTTCCCACGCAATCGGCGGCGCGGCCAACCCGCGGAACGTGGTCTTGCTCTACCGGGGCGGCCTCTCCGAGGCCATGAGTCGAGTCTCGCTCGATTCGTTCCAGGCCTTGCGCTTCCTGCCTCAGATCGCGACCAACGAACGCGGCGATCCGCTCGCGAGTCTGGAATCGCTGGTGCAGATCAATTGCGAGCGCAAGTCAGGCGGCGAGACGATGGTCATCCTGCGCGGCATGCGGGCGATCGGCTTTCAGGTCCACGACACCGTGCGCCTGGCCGAAGGGGAGTGGTTTCGGCCCGGCTCCAGCACCTGCGTCGTCGGCAAGGGCATCGCCGAGCGCAACGTCGGCTGCCACGTCGGAGACGTTCTCAACGTCGGACGCATGCAGCTGCGGATCGTGGGCGTGTTGTCCGCAGGAGGGGGTGCGCTCGAGTCGGAGATCTGGGGCGATCTCGACGACGTTGTGAACGCTGCGCATCGGGATTGGTACAACTCGGTCACGGTGCGGCTCCGGGCCCCCGGGCTCTTCGAGGACTTCGCCCGTGTCGCCGGGACCGATCCGCGCATCGATCTCGGCGCCAAGACCGAAGCGCACTATCTCGCGGAGCAGGCGGAGGGCGCGGAGGGTTTCCGGATCATCGGCCTCATCGTGGCGGTGTTCATGGCCATAGGGGCTTCTTTGGCCGAGATGAACACGATGTACAGCGCCGTCGGCACTCGCACGCGAGAGATCGGCACGCTCCGCGCGTTGGGCTTCCGCGGTCCCGAGATCCTGAAGAGCTTCCTGGCGGAGTCGGTAATGCTCGCCATCCCGGGCGGCATCCTGGGCTGCCTGGCCGGCGGTTCAATCGACGGCTTCACGATGAGCTTGTTCTCGATGGCGACGGTGTCGGAGGTCAGTTTCCACTTCCAGGTGACTCCGCTAATCCTGACCGCCGCGTTCGTCTTCAGCGTCGCCATCGGCCTCCTCGGCGGCATGCTGCCCGCCCTGCAGGCGGCGCGATTGCCGGTTTTGGAGGCGCTGCGGAAGGTGTAGTTTTCGGTGCCACGCACCGTCCGGCATCCACCACGACACGGTGAACCTGGCGGCCAGCGGTCTCTTTTTCACTGCGAAGGCACTTCGAGTTCGATGCCGTGAACGAGTGCCTCGGCGACAACGCCGATCTGGGCGCGTTTGCGCTCCAGTTCCTCGGGTGAGTAGCAGAGCACGTCTAGCCGCCACTCCCCATCCCAGTCAAGAGAAGCGTCCTTGATGCGATCCCGGAAGGGCACTCCCACGAAGGCCTCCGAGATCAGAAGCAGATCGAAGTCGCTGCTGCGGAGGTGCGTGCCCCGCGCTCTGGAGCCGAAGAGCACGGCCCGGAGAGGTTTGAAGCGACGGCCCAGCGCATCCAAGAAGTCTTTCAGCTCTGCGTGGGTTTCGGGATCAGGCCTTCGAGCCATGTAAGCACCTTCTCCACACCGGCGATGAGTCGCTCCGAGATGGAGTCATCGTAGTTCTCGTGCGGCAAACCGTTAGCAGCGTCCGGATATCGCGTCGCTACGTACTCCGCGTTGAGTTCCCGGAAGAAAGTGAGCAACTCGCGATCCGCGCCAAGCTGCTTGCCCAGAAAGACAAGCGAGTGGCCCGGCCCGGAAGATTCTCGCTTGAGCTCGATGTAGATGCCCTTCAGCGCCTTTTCCGCGGATTGCTGACAGAAGAACGCGGCCGCGTAGTGATCGCCGGATTGCCGGCAATGCCGGGCCGTTTCGAGATCGCGAACGCCCTGCTTCCACCATAGCTCGGCATCCAGACGCACCTCCAGATTGTACCCCATGTGATGGGCCGCTGATGGCTCCAAACTGGCCCAGCCTGCG
>JACQFU010000556.1 GCA_016199905.1 Candidatus Wallbacteria bacterium | reverse complement strand
CGGAGGTCGCGCTGGCGCTGGAGGGACTGCGCGTCTGGCAGCAGTGGCCGGATTTCCTGGGCGTCGAGGACCCGCGTGGGATGGCGCTCTTCAAGGAAGTCGGCGTCCTCTGGCTACTGCCGGGGCCGAACCCGAAGCTCGCGGCGCTCGCGAAAATGATGCAGGCGGTCGGCGCGCAGGTCGAGCTCCTGGAGGCGGGCAGGCTCTCGACCCGTTTTCCCCAGGTCCAAGTCTCGGAGGACCCGTCGACTCTCGATGCGCTCTACGAGCCGGAAGGCGGGTACGTCGACGACCCTGCCCTTGCAACGCACAACCTGCGCTTCGCAGCCGAGGCGGCGGGCGCCCGCTTCCTCTTCGGAACGCGAGTGACCGAGGTGACCTCGCGGTTCTCCGCGGCCACGGGCGTCGCGCGGCAGGTCACGGGCGTGGTCACCTCGTCAGGCTCGGCCATCTCGGCACCCATCGTCGTGAATGCCGGCGGACCGCACTCCGGCCAGCTCAACTTGATGGCGCGAGCGCCGATCGCGCTGGCGACCGCCCCGGTTCGCCAGCAACTCCTCGAGGGGCCGGCGCCCGGGCTGCTCCACGCTTCCGGCCACTCGCCGGTCCTAGCCGATCTGCCGGGCGGCTGGTACGCCAAGCCCGATGCCCAGAAGTTCCGCATCGGAAGCCTCGATCCGCGAGACGAAGTGGATTTTCAGCTCGATCCCGACAAGCCCGACCCGGTGGTCAGCGCGGCCTTCCGGAAGGAAAAACTGGCCGCGGCAGGCCGCCGTTTGCCCGCCGCCCGGATCCGCTCGCCGCGGCCGATGGTGGGGGTCTACGACGTGACCGTCGCCGACTGGCACCCCATCCTCGACCGCACCGACCTCGACGGATTCTTCGTCGCCATCGGCACCAGCGGCGCCTGGTTCAAGGGCGCTCCCGTCATCGGCCACGCGATGGCCGAGTTGATCGACGCGATCCGCGAGGGCCACGACCACGATCGCAATCCGCTGCTGGTCCGCCTCCCGTACACGAAGAACCTCCTCGACCTCGGATTCTTCAGCCGCCGCCGAACGCCCATCCCCGCGGCCGGTGTGCTCGGGTAGGGGCACTGCTTGCCCGCCCTTCGACAGGCTCAGGGCGAGTTGAGCCAACCCCAGCGCCTCGCACCTCACGCCGTGACGCGGTTTCGCCCGGCCTGCTTGCTCTGATAGAGGCGCCGGTCGGCGGCCTCGACCAGGGTCGTGTAGTGGGTGCCGTCGGCGGGATAGGTGGCCACACCGGCGCTGATCGTGACGCCGGGCAAGTTCTTCTCGGCATCGCCGCTGGCCGTTTCGGTCAGGCGGCGCAACCGCTCGGCGTAGGTCGCCGCGCCGGTGCGGTCGGTGCGCGGCAGCAGGATCGCGAACTCTTCGCCTCCGAAGCGGCACGCCACGTCGACCGAGTCGCGCACGGTGTCGTGGATGAAGTGGGCCACCTTGATCAGCAGCTCGTCGCCGGCCAGGTGCCCGTGGGTGTCGTTGACGGCCTTGAAGAAATCGATATCGATCATCAGTAGGCTGAACTCTTCCTTGAAACGCCGGGCATTGGCTATCTCGTCGCTCACGCGCGCGGCGAAGTAGCTCGGCACGAAGAGGCCCGTCTTGCACTCGCGGATGGTCTCGCTGTACAGCCGCGCGTTCTCCAGGCTGCGGGCCGCTTGCGACGAGAGCGCCACCAGCAGTCTCAGGTCGTTGTCGTTGAACTCGCTGCCGTCCTTCTTGTTCACGACGTTGATGACGCCGATCGGTTTGCTCTCCACGAGCAGCGGCACGCAGATCAGCTGCCGGATCGACTGTTCGAACTCCTTCGACTGCCCGGGCAGGCTCAGGAACTGCGGGTCGAGGTAGCCCAGGTTGCAGATGATCGGTTCTCCCCGGGCGAAGGCTTGGCCGGCGATTCCCTCGCCGACGGAGATCGCGGGCGCGGTAGCGGGGTCCCAGGTGCCGCCTCGCACGTGCTGAATGGTGAGTGTCTCGGCCTCTTCGTCGACCATCATGATCGAAGCCCAGCTGGAGTTGAGGGCGTCGAGGATCTGGTCGAGCAGGTAGGTGAGGAGCTCCGGCGAGTAGCTCTTGAAGTTCATCGCCTTGGAGACTTCGTAGAGCACCTTGATTTCGAAGTACTTTCGGTCCAGCTCGCGGCGCGCGTCCTCGATCTCGGCCACGTGCTGGCGGATCTCCGTGCCCATCTGGTTGACGCTCTCGGCCAGTGTTTCCAGCTCTCTCGGACCGTCCAGGCTGACGCGGTGGCCGTACTCGCCCGCGGCGATGCGCCGCACGTTCTCGACCACCAGGCGGATGGGCCCGGCGATGAATCGCGCCAGGAACGCGGACAGCATGATGCCCGCGAGCAGGGTCCAGACGAACACGCGGCCCAGTCGCCGCTGGGTCTCGCGCACCACCGCGTCGATCTCCGGGGCCATCTCGATGCCGACCCGCAAGAAGGCGCCGATGTCCTTGCCGTGCTCCAGTCCGACCGGAGTCGAAAACTCCATCCACTTCCGGTCGTCCTCGACGAAGCGCTGGACCAGCACCTCGCTTTTCTTGTCGGCCTCGCGCACTTTCTCCACGTACTCCGCGACGGCCCTGTCCTTGCCCGCCGCATCGTGCAGGGCGCCTGCCGCGGCCCCGATTCGCTCCACGAAGCTGGTGTCGGCGAGTTTGCGGCCCTGCAGTATCGGCGTCGTGTGCGCCAGGATGTTTCCCTCCGCGTCGAAGAGCGTCGCGTGTTGATAGAGCCGGTGCTCCCGCCCCTCGGCGATGAGCTGTTGGATCTGGACGTAGTCTTGCTTCAGCACCGGGTCGACCAGGAAGCGCGCGAACATCTTCGTGAGGCTGCCGCCGCGCGCCTCCAGGCCGTCGGTCAGGACCCGCGTCTCGTGGCGGTAGACCGTGTAGGCCAGCACCCCCAGCACCAGCGTGAGCAGGCAGCCGATCCACAGAGAGAATTGCAGCCTCAGCCCCATCGCTCGTAACTCACTTCCCGGCGGGCGGCGCTTTCGATACCAGTTTCTGTACGTAGTCGTAGTCGCTCTCCTGCACGGTCGCGAAGTCGAGGACGTCCTCGAACTTGAGCGGCTGTCCGTGGAAGAGCCTCAGGAACGCGTCGCGGATGCGCCGCTTCTGCTCGGGCGGCGTCGACGCCAGCACGACCACCGGTTCGCCGGGGATCGGCTCGGTGCGAGCCAGGATGCGGATCTTGCTCGAGCGCTCGGCGTCGGCGCCGAAACACTCCTCCACCGCGCCCTCGTAGATCGCGCCCGCATCCACCTTTCGCAGCAGCACGTTCAGCACGACGTTGGCGTGATTGCCCAGAAAGTCGGGCTCGCCCGGATGCGCCGTCTTCAGTGCGGCTGGCACGGCCACGCCCGCTTCCTCCAGCATCAGCCTCGGGAAGAGATACCCGCTGGCGGAGTCGTGGTCGACGAATCCGAACCGCTTCCCCCCGAGCTGCGAGAGCTTCTAGAGGTTGTTGTCTCGATGCGTGATGATGAGCCCCGTGTAGGTTTTGCCGGTCTTGCGCACCGGGCAGACCAGCGGCGTCAACGGGATTCCGCGCGCCCGTGCCTCGGCAAAGGCGAGCGTGCCGAGCCAGGCGGCGTCGGCCTCCCCGGTGAGAAGCCGCTCGACGACGTGTTCGTAGTCCGGCGCCAGGACCAGCAGCGCGCGCCTTGCGGCCAGCTGCTGGGCCAGGGCCGCGAGGAACTCCGGAGAGTCCTTGTAAAGGCCCCGCGCGGCCGCGTACGGAATGCGCGCCAGTCGGAAGGTCTCGATCGGGTCCGGCTTCGCGCCGGGCACCAGCGGCTGGGTCCCGGCCCGGGCTGCCGTCAGGACCACCGGAGCTGCCAGGAGCAGGGCCAGACCGGCGGCTAGCCCCGGGCGCGACAGTGGAGCGCGGCGCGACATGCAAGGCTCAGATACCACGCGCGCGCGCCGCGGAGCAAGGGACTCTGCACGCGCGGCCTCGTCTTCACTCAGGTCCGTTTGCCGGCGCCTCCTCGGGTGCCAGGAAGAACACCTGGCCGCCGGAGTCGAAATCGAACAGATCGGCGTTGAGGCCCCACTTCACGATCGTCTGGAGGAGCTGATCCGGCGCTTCGTACGGGAGGTAGACCATCAGATCCCCCAGCAGATCCTCGGCCTCGAGCCGCCGGTTCGGAGCGCGGCGGATCTGCTCGAGCACGTCGGCGAAGATCCGCAGCGACAGCAGGTGCACGCCGAAGAGGCGCTTGCGCTCGGGCACACTGCTCGCCAGGAATAGACGTCCTTGCTCCGAGAGGACCACGTCCTGGCGGGGGGTGTCCACGAAGTCGAGCAACTCGGCGGCCTTCACGACGTTCAACACCTTGCCGAACTCCCGGCCCAGATCCTCCACCAGCTCGAAGACGTTTTCCGTGCCGCCTCGGTCCTCGAGCACTTCCATGAGGCCCACGATCTCGCTGGGAGAGGCGTCGGGGAGCGGCTCCCACGGCGAGCGAGGGGCGTAAGGGCTGGGCTTGGCCGCCGGCTCGTCGGGCAGCTCGGTCTCGGTGATGACGGCATGAATCCTGTCGACGAGCGCCTGGAAAGCCGGCGAACGCGGGTCCCGCGGATAGGGAAGGGGGTTGTCGATGAGCTGGCGAATGCGGCCGGGCCGCGCCGCGAGCACCACGATGCGCGTGGCCATGAAGACCACTTCCTTGACGTCGTGACTCACCATCAGGATGGTCCTGGGGTTGCTCGCGTGGTCGCTCCAGAAGCGCACGACCTCGCCGCGCAGCGTCTCGGCCGTCAGGGCGTCGACCTGGCTGAAGGGCTCATCCATGCAGAGGATCTCGGGCTCGACGCTGACGGCCCGGCCCAGGCCCGCCCGCTGGCGCATTCCGCCGGAAAGCTCGCGAGGGTAGGCGTCCTCGAAGCCCGCGAGGCCCACGAGGGTGACCGCCCGGCGGGCCGTCTTCATGGCCGTTGCCTCGTCCGCGCCGCGCGCGCGCAACGCCTCGAGGATGTTCTCGAGCACCGTCAACCAAGGAAAAAGGCCGAACCCCTGGAAGACGATCGCCACGCCGGGGTTGAGGCCGCCCAGCTCCTCGCCGTGGTAGAGCACCTTGCCCTCGTCGGCCGGGATCAGGCCGGCCAGGATTCGCATCAGCGTCGACTTCCCGCAGCCGGAGGGGCCGAGGATCGCCAGGATCTCGTCGGAGTGCACCTCCAGGGAGACGTCGTCGAGCACCTTCACCGGCGCGCCGCTCGGCATCCGGAAAACCTTGCCGATGTGCTGGAGGTGACAAAGGAGCTGTTGGGTCGTTACAGTCATTTTCTACCTCACGAACCTACGGTGTATTGCCGCTGAGCCAGGTCGTAGAGCCGGCGCCAGAAGTTGCGGTTGATGAAGACTACGAGGAACACCATCGCAGCGACTGCCGCGGCCAGCTGCGGGAAGTGCCCCTGCTCGGCGGAGAGGCTGATCAGCGCGCCCAGGCCGTCGGTGGTGCGGACCTCGCCCGAGAAGTGGACGTACTCGCTGACGATGCTGGCGTTCCAGGCGCCGCCCGCCGCCGTCACCCAGCCCGTCACCAAGCCGGGAAAGACGCCCGGCAGCAACAGCACGCGCCAGCGTTGCCACTTGCCGAACCGATAGACCTGGGCGGTCTCGATCAGATCGTGCGGGATCGACGCGGCCGCGGCGATGACGTTGAAGAGGATGTACCACTGAGTGCCGAGGACCATCAGCAGCACGCTGCCGAGGCCGAGGCCCACGTGCAACCGATCCAGCAGCATCAGCGCCAGCGGGAACAGCATCGGGGCCGGGAAGCTCGCGGCCACCTGCACGACCGGCTGCAACAGCCGCGCGGCGCGCGGATGCATTCCAATGTAGATCCCGGCCGGCACGGTCCAGATGGTCCCGATCACGACCGCCGCGCTCGTCCGCATCAACGTCAGCAGCGTGGCCCGCCCGATGCCGAACCACTCCGAGGCTTTCAGCGTGGCG
>JACQFU010000032.1 GCA_016199905.1 Candidatus Wallbacteria bacterium | reverse complement strand
CGACGATCTGTTCCTCCCGGCGCAGGCTGGCGAACAACTCACGCTGCTCTTTGTGTCTGAGCTGCGTCCAAAGCACGCAAGACAGCAAGATCCCGAAGATCGCCGCAGCTGCGGGGAATGCCTGCACCGTCGGTCCCCTGCGGCCGTACCGCGCAGCCTCTCCGGCGGCGAGCAGCCCGTAACTCAACGCGCACAGACAGGCCGCTGCCTGGGGAGACACGAAGTGGCGGGTGTCGTCGACGGGATTGGCAGCCAGTGCGAGGTGGGTCAACAGCAGCAGCACGCCGCTCGTGCCGCACGCCAGGGCCGCCACGACGGAGGCGCGCCCCGCTCTCTGCCTGGCGATCAGGAACAGGCTCGTCGCCGCCAGGAGGACTGAACCCAAGAAGGGTGCGGAGGGCCTGCCGGGAGGGGTCCCGTCCTCAAACCTTATGAGGTCCCGCACGACGAGCTGGTCGATGCGCAGGTCCAGCCCCGAGAGCCACTCCAGGATTGTCAAGCCGGCGATCGCGCCCCCGCAAGCGGCGCAGACGGCAGCGAGCCGCGCCCGCCCGGCGGACAGCGCCAGCAGGCCCAGCGCGAGGAGCAGCGTGATGACCGCCGAGTTGAAATGCATCGGGCGGCAGCTCGCGAGGGGCTGCGGAAGATACGGCAACCCCGCGAGCCAGCCGACGGCCACCGCCAGGCCCACGATCGCGGCGAACCCGGCCGTGGCTCGCGCGATCCAGACATTGTCGTCCATGGGGGCGGTTTGGTCCATCGGGCAGACTTGCGGGGGGCTCCAGCTGCAACAGCCGTGCCACGGAGCGCGCTCGATCGCCTGAAACCGCCATTGTCCTGCGCCGTCGGGTCCGCTAGAGTGTCAGGCGTGGACGAACGCCCAGAGGCCAGTGCGCTGGCGGCCGACGAGGTCCGTCGCCGGCTGGAGCGCGCCTTGCGCGACGTCCTGGATTCCCACGCTGGCGCAGACAATCCCTTCGAATCCGACCTGCGCCTTTTCCTGGCGCTCTTCGACGAAGTGGGAGAACCCCGGCTCTTCCACGTCGGCGAGCGGCCTGCGCGTTACCTCGCTCCGCTGAAGACGGGCGGGAAGGTGGGCGCGCTGGTCGCTTGCGATCCGTTTACCGGCGAGGTGCTCGCCTGGCCCGGGTGGCTCCCGGGCCCCAAGCCGCCCTACCTGCTGACGGAGGAGGCGCTGCTCGGCCTGGTCGCCGCCAACGACCCCCGCGTCGGCGAGGTCGTGCCCGCGACGCTCGACCGGGCCAACCGCTTCGCGGTCACTCCGGAGCTGCTGCAGAAAGCGCGGATGATCGACGGGTGGGACAGGCTCCCTTTCAAGAACCAGGAAGAACGCTGGTCCTGGGTCGAGCACGTCCGCTCCGCGGGACGGATGCGCACCGAGTGGAGATACAGCCCCGGAGTGCAGTACCCGGCCTACAAGTGCCTGAGCTATGCCTCGTCGACGGTGGCCGACTGGTGGGGCTGGATGTACGGCAAGCCGCCGGTGGGCCGCTACCAGAACATGGTCAACGGCCTGCAGGAGTACGGCCTCAATCCCAGAGAGCTGGAAGTGCTCTACCACCACCGCGCCGAACGGGACCCCGTCCATTACGCGCGCCTGCCGCCGGCCGAGAAGACACTCGACCCCGTCACTCGCGAGCGAATCCCCACCAGCCTCCGGGGGTATGCCCGCCTGCTCGCGTCTCCGGCCGACGAGGAGCTGGTGGACCCTTTGTATCGCGATGGAGGCCCCGTCTACACTTACTCGCCCGGCAAATACCACATGGACGGCCCGCCTCGCGTGCTCTTCACCCGCAACCGCCACGACGAGCTGGCGATCGTCGACGCCCTCGAGTCCCACGGCGTCGTTCTGGGCATGACGCAGAAGCGACTCTTCGGCGTGGTCCCCATCGGCTTGCACGCCATCCCGATCGTCGGCTACATCGAGGGCGAGGGCGAGATCACCTTCGTCTACCACGAGAGCTACGGCAACAAGGCTGCCGGCTATCTCTGGGACAACTCCGGCGGACCGGGGCTGATGAGCATCCCCGCCCGGCTGCTGCGCGGGGCCGTCGTCTTTCCGCACCGGCTCTGGCTCGACGTCGAGGGCGGCGCCGTCGTTGCTCGCCATTCCGGAGGGGGAAAGGTCGAGGTCGAGCTGCGGGCAAGCGCTCACAAGAAGCCCCTCCAACTGTCGCCCGACGCCTCGGGCGCGATGCCGCTGCCGGACCTGCAGCCGGGCCCGGTCGAGATCGAGTTCCTCCGGCGGCATTGGAACGCCCCCGACGGCGGCCCGTTCGCGACCGTCCTGAAGTGGCCCGGCAGCGTGCGCGGGGCCCCGCTGGCCATCACTCGCTGGGACACCCTCGTCTCTCAGCGCGACCTGCTGCGCCCCACGCCGGTGCCGCTCTGGCTCTCCGAGGCGCTCGAGCAGTGCGAACGCGAAGTCGCCCACTGGGTCGAGCGCACGGGCCGCGCCGAGGCGCACAGAAGGCTCGAGCCGCTGCGGGAACTGTTCCTCGCCGGCGCCGGGCGCGTTCACCGCAAACGGCTGGTCGATGCCTTTCCCGCGCTGGCGGGCAGGTGAGGGGGCGGGGAGAGCCCAGGACCTCCCATGCTCTTGCCGCCCGTCCCTCCCCTGCCGCCCGGATGTCCCTGGAGCGGTTGGACACCCCCCAACATCAAGTGGTGTGAGGACAACCTTTGTGGTTGGATCACCACTCCGGCAAACACCTGGTCGAATCTCGCTTATCTCGCCGTCGCCCTTTTCGTCTGGCGCCGCGCGCGCACGGACAGTGAAGGCTTGCTGCGCCTCTACGCCCCGGCATGCGCCTTCCTGGGTGGGGCGTCGTTTCTCTTCCACGCGTCCTACACGCTCTTCTTCCAGTTCTTCGATTACCTCGGCATGTTCGTCATCCTGGCGCTGCTGATCGCCACCAACCTTCGCCGGGCGGGCTGGGTTTCCGGGGCGCGCGCGCCCGCGCTGTACGCGGCGCTCGTCGTGGCGCTCTCCGCGTCGATCCCGTGCCTGCATGCCGCGGGGCTTCCGTACCAGTTGCTCATCGTGTTCCTTTCTCTGCTGGTCATCGCCCAGGAGTTGCACCTCTATCTGCGGGGGCCGCGGGCCTCGAGCTACGCGTGGTTCTTCCGGGCGGTGGGCGCGCTGTTCCTGGCGGCGGCCTTTGCGGCGCTCGATCTCACGCGTTGCTGGTGCGACCCGGCGAACCATTGGCTCCAGGGTCACGTACTGTGGCACGTCGCCAGCGCGCTGGCGCTCTACTCGGCCTACCGGTTCTTCGAACTGCTCGAGCTGCCCGGTTGAGGCGGCGTCAGATGGCCGCGGTCTCGTCGGGAGCTGCAGGGGGCTCCGCGACGCCGTCGAGCACCCGGCGCACACACCTCACCAGCGCGTCTGTCGTGAATGGCTTCTGCAACAGGACCGCTCGGCTGCTCATCACGGCGGCGCTCCCGGCGATGCTGTCGTCGGTGTATCCGGACATGTAGAGCACCTTTGTGGACGGGGCTTGCTCCAGAAGCAGCGCCACGAGCTGCGGGCCGCTCATGTTCGGCATCACCACGTCGGTGACCACGAGATCGAAGGGCTTCTTGCGGCTTCGGCAGAGCTCGAGTGCCTCCTGGCCGCTCGCGGATTCCACCGGGGCGTAGCCATGGCGACGCAGGCCGCGAACCACCATTCCGCGGATGCCCTCGTCATCTTCGACGACCAGGATCGTCTCCGAGCCGGGCCGGGCGCAGGTCTCGGCAGGACGCTCCGGCGCGCACAGTCCGGAGCCGGGGGCCGGGGGCAGGCAGATCTCGAACGTGGTACCGCGGCCGGGCGCGCTCGTGGCTTGGATCGTTCCTCCGCTCTGGTTGACGATGCCGAAGACCATCGACAAACCGAGGCCGGTGCCCTTTCCGGGCCCCTTCGTAGTGAAGAAGGGTTCGAAGGCTCGGGCCACCGTTTCGGGCGGCATACCGCAGCCCGTGTCGGATACGGAGAGCGTCACGCGTTCCTGGACGGCTTGCCCGCCATTGGACGATCGCACAGAGTCCGTCCTGGTGTCGGTGGTAATGACGAGGAGACCGCCGTCGGGCATGGCGTCCCGCGCGTTGACCGACAGATTCATGAGCACTTGCCCCATCTGGCCCGGATCGACCATCACTTTGGGGAGCTCAGGTTTGAGGCGAACCTCCAGGGTGATGTGCTCGCCGATGAGGCGGCGCAAGATTTTCTCCGTCTCCTCCACGATGCCGTTCAAGTCCGTCACCAGAGGCCGCAGCACTTGCCTGCGGCTGAAAGCCAGCAACTGGCGCGTAAGGGCCTCGGCGCGGCCGGCGGCGTTTCGGACGACGTCGAGATCCTTCGATAGCGTCTCGTTGCCGGCGGCAGCCTCCACTGCGAACTCGAGATGGCCCAGGATCACGGTCAGCAGGTTGTTGAAGTCGTGCGCAACGCCGCCCGCGAGCCGGCCCACGGCTTCCATCTTCTGCGATTGTCTGAGCTGTTCCTGAAGGGCGGTCGACTCCCGCTCGCGGCGGTGGCTCTCGTCGAGTACGCCTGCCAGCGACCCCAGGTGTTCGAGTCGCGCCTGCTCGCGCCAGCCGTATCCCTTGCCGCGGCGCGTCACGGCCAACACGCCGACCAGATTGCCGCTCCTGAGCACCGGGACACCCAAGTAGGCCCCTTGCGGCTTTTCAACGAAAGGGCAGCTGCAGTCCGGGCCAGGGACGATTCCCGCGATTCTGGGTGCGAGGCTCTTGGTCAGACAACCGAACAGGCCTTCTGAACGGCCGATCGTGGCCCTCCCCTTCGTGCGGAACTGGTCGGCGGCATCGATGCAGCTTGCGGGCCCCAGCGGGCACATCCAGACGGCCCCGTGAGCTGCCGTAATGTGAAACAGGTGGTCCTCGGCGACCGTCGCGCTGAAGCCGGCGTCGCTTTCGGTCAGTGAGACTGCACCCTGGACCAGCGCGGCGCTCGCCTTGACCCAGTCTCCGGTCTGAAGCAAGACCGTCGTGGCGTCGGTCAGCGTCTGAAGAACCTCGGTCTTGGCTCGCAGAAGGTCCTCGGCCTCCCGGCCCTGCAAGAACTGGCCGAACTGGACAGCCAGGGCTTGGAGCTGGGTGAGGCTCGCGGCGTCGGGCGGATCGGCGCTCCGGCCGAAAACCTCGAGGACGCCCGTCACCTCGCCGCCGGAGCGAATGGGAAATCCGATGCCCGAGACCAGACCCGTCGCCGCGGCGGCTTTGGCGCGCGGGAAGTTCTCCTCGCCGGAAATGTCATCCAGCCCGATCACTTCGGCGCTGGACCAGACTCGTCCCGGAAGGTCGACTCCTCGCGCGAAGGTCATAGAGCGGCTGGCCGTCTCGAAGTCCGTCGCGCTCGCGCCGTCGCCGGCCCTCACCTCGACGCAGCGCAAGACGTGCGTCTCCGCATCGACTTGCCATATGGCCCCGACGTCGCAGTCCAGCAGGCCCAACATGGCATCCAGGACGAGCCGTGCGGCCTGGCGCACCGAGGGCGCCTCCGCCAGGATGCGGACCACTTCGAGCTGGACCCTCAGCCGCTCTCCGTCTTGTCTGGCGGCACTGACTCCTGGAGCGTCCTCATCAGACGATTGTGCGCTCGTCAGCACGCAGACCTCCCTTCGCCGCTCCCGATCTACCGGGAGGGCAAGCAAAAGCACAGAGCCCTCCTGCTACACTCTGTTTCCCTTTGGTCTTCTTGGCAATCCCAGGCCCTTTTGGCGAAACTCGATTGGGCCTTTTTTCTTGAAACGCTCCGCCGAAACTTTAGCAACGCCGCTCGTGGGCGTCAACCGCTACAAAGGACCGTTTGGTGCCGGGGAGGGCCAAAAACGCGCCAATCTTTCCCTGTGCGCCGGCCGGCCGCTACCAAGGCGGCGGGTTCTCCGGCTGCAAGCCCAGGACCGCCAGCCAAGCCCGGACCGCCTCGCGCACGCGTCGCCGTTCGAGCGCCCTCCAGCGATCGCGCAACTCGGGCAGGTCCTGCAGCCCGATGCGAAAGCTCCGCAAGCCTCGCGTGCCGTCGAGCGCGCCCAGCAGAAGAGCGCCCTCCACTCCGGCGCCTTCTTTCAGAGCGAACTCCTCCATCCACTCCTTCAGCACGGCAGGACTGGGCCCCTCGATGCGGGCGTAGCGCTGGGGTTCCGCGGCGACGGCTCGACGCAGCTCTCCGACCTCTACGAGTCCCTCCATCTCGCTCGACCAGCCGACGATGCTCCCCGTCCGGAGGTCCAGAAACGACTCCTGGTCCGCGCTGGCTTGCTCGAAGTTGTCAGCCAGGGCCTCCCAGTCGACTATCACGGCGCCACGCCCCGTTCTCCTCGATGAAATGTTCAACCCGGTCGGATGTTCGCCCGAGGCGGTCCGGATGTTACCATTGTCCCGGCAGGATGTGAACCGATGAACCTTTCCGGCAAGGCGAAGCGGGTGCGAATCTACGTCAACGAGGGCGACCTCGCGGGCGGACGCGCCGTCCACCTGGCCATCCAGGAACTGCTGCGCAACCAGAACGCGTCGGGCGCCACGGTGCTGCGAGCCGCGGAGGGCACGGCCGGTTCGCCTTTTCACGGGACACGGCAGGCGGACGCCGAGTGGCAGCAGCCGCTGCTCATCGAGTGGATCGACACCGCCGAGCGCGTCGAGCGCCTTTGGCCGCAGATTCGCGAGCTGTTGCCGCACGGGTTCGTCACCTGCGACGAAACCGACGTGCTCCACCACGGCTCTGGCCTACACCTGGAACCGAATCGTGCCTCGACGGCAGGCGACGCGATGTCCCGGGGCATCGCAACCGTGGCTCCGAGCGAGCCCGTGGAGCGAGTCGTGGAACTGCTGGCCGGCAAGGCCTATCGAGCCGTGCCGGTGGTCGAGGCCGGCCTACCCGCCGGTATCGTCACGAACTCCGACTTGATCGGCCGCGCCGGATTCGGGGTGCGCATGGAGCTGCTCGGGTCCCTGGACGAACCGGCCCGGCAGGCCCTGCTCCAGGACCTGAGCCGCGCGGGCAGGACGGCAGCCGACGTGATGACGGCGAGGCCGCTCACGGTCAACGTGCGCACGCCGCTTACACGCGTGGCCGAGCTGCTCGTCGAGCGGCGACTCAAGAGGATGCCGGTCGTCGACGATGGCGGATTGCTGGTTGGGATGATCAGCCGGCTCGACCTGCTGCGCTCGGTGAGCGAGTCGCCTCGCAAGGAGGAGGCCGCCCGGAGCCACGGCGGCCTTGCCGGCGACGTGCCGCTGGCACGCGTCGGGCGTCGCGAAGTGCCCACGGTGCACCTCGACACGCCGCTGCCGCGCACCTTCGAAGCCGTGACCTCCACTTTGCTCAACCGCGCCTTGGTGGTGGACGCGGAGGGGCGCGTTCTGGGCATCGTGAGCGACGAGGAGTTACTGGAGCGAGTGACTCCGGCTCTCCGGCCGCGCGCCCTGCGAACGCTGATGCACCGGCTTCCGTTCTCGGAGCCGAACGAGGCCGAGCTGGCGCTCGAGGACGGTCCGACCGACTGCACCGCAGGCGGGGTGATGAACCCGGACGTCGTCACCGCCCGGCTGGATGCGACGCTGGCCCAGGCCATTGCCAGCTTGCTCGCCAGCCCGCACAACAAGCTGGTCGCCGTCGTCGACGCCGACCGCCGCCTCGCGGGCGTGCTGGATCGCGACGACATCCTTCGAGGACTGCTGGCAGGCTGAAGGCGCGCGATCCACAGGACGAAAAGATCAGCTTCTCGGGTTTTCCTGTCGATGTTGAAGTCATGAAGGGGATGACTCTCGCGATCTCAAGGCTTCTACCTGTCCTGCTTCTGGTGACCGGCGCATGCGC
Source organism: Candidatus Wallbacteria bacterium (assembly GCA_016199905.1). GTDB lineage: Bacteria > Muiribacteriota > UBA6191 > JACPRK01 > JACPRK01 > JACPRK01. The sequence goes on along the minus strand of JACQFU010000032.1, from coordinate 11,673 downwards.
TCAGGCCGCGCCCGTCTCTTCGGAGCCCGCTTCGAAGACCACGGCTCCCGCGAAGGCCGCGACGCCTGCGCCTGCGCCCGTGCCCGCGCCTCCGCGCCTCATCGTCGACGGCCAGTACCGACTTCGCCTGCAGCGCAACGAGCGCACGCCTCCCGTCGGCAGCGAGAGCATCGACAGCTTCATCAACCACCGGCTGCGGCTCGGGCTGATCGCTCCCATCTTCGACGACCTGACGCTCATCTCGGGCTTCTCGACTCAAGCGAGCCGTTGGGGTGACTTCGACACGGCGAAAGGACGTTTCACGACGCGCGACTTCGACTTCGAGCGGCTGCTGCTGGCGTGGAAGTACGCTTCGGACGCCTCGCTCTACGCGGGCCGCGGAGCGGCGCGCTTCTTCGAGGCCGACCTGGCCATCGCCTCCGGGCGCTTAGACGAAGACAACGTCTACTACGAGGGGTTCGTGTGGGAGAAACACCCGGACAAGAAGACGACACTGCTGGCGGTCTACAGCCCGCTCTTCTCGACGAACCTGATCGACCCCAACCCGGTGGAGCTGTCGATGCAGTCCCTGGCCTTCCAGTGGCGGCGCGAGCTGACCGATCGGGACCGCGTGCTCGTTCACACGGGCCGGCTGCAGCCGCGCCGCGCGCTCCCCGGCGGAGGCGGCGACAAGGGACTGACCGGCCTGATGACGCGCTACGACCACAAGTTCAGCGATGGATTCAAGGCCTTCGGCAGCGTCGGCTTCAACCTGAGCCAGACGGACGGCGTCTTCTTTCGGCCGCTGCCGGACGTGCCTCTCGAGGACAGGACGGCCTTCTTCGGCGGCCTGATTTTCGGCGACCGCGAGAAGCTGCGCGAGCACGAGTTCGAGTTGTACTACACGTGGACCGCGCCGCAGGCCCAGACCTTCGTCGCCGAGTTCCCCAGCGATATCCGAGAGGTGCGCGCGCTGTGGCAGCGGCAGGTGCGTCCCAAGGTCTGGACGCTCGCCTCGATAGCGCACCGCGAGCAGGTTCACACCAATCCCGTCCTTCCCGACGAGACGACCACCGCCTACGTGCAGTTGCTGGCCCAGTTCTAGCTGCCCGTCGAGCGGTAGTGACGCACGCCGAGCTCCCAGATCCGAAGCGCCACCGTCAGAAACAGCACCCCGGCAAGCGGGGCGGCCCAGCGCAGCCAGCTCGGCGAGCCCAGGGGATCGTTGCGCTCCAGCAGCGCGTGGGCCGGCAAGTAGTTGACGCAGGCCAGCGGCACCACGAAGGTGAAGAACCCGCGGAACCAAGGGCGATACACCGAGAGCGGATACTGGGCCGTCTCGACGCCGCCGTAGGTGACGGTGTTGACGATCTCGAGCGTGCTGGTGGTGAAGAAGGTGAGCGTCGCTTGCAGCACGAAGAGGCCCGCAAAGAGGCAGGCCCCGCCGATGATGGCGGCCGCGGTGAGCGTCACCTTGGCGGCGGTCCATCGCACGTCGAGCGAGGCCGCCGCCCACAGGAGAACTCCGCCGCCCTGGAAGAAGCGCCCCACGCGCATCAGCTGCACCTCCTGCCCGGCCACTTGCAGCGCGGTGCTTCGCGGTCTCAGTAGCATCCGGTCGAACCCGCCGTGGCGCACCAGCGTCTCGAAGGTTCCGAAGCCGCGCGCGAGCGCCTCCGCCAGGGCGAAGCTCAGGTTCACCATCCCGTAGAGCAGCGCCACCTCCGCCAGCGTCCAGCCGCGGATCGTGCCGAACCGGTTGAAGAGCGCCCAGAGCGTGCAGAAGTCGATCCCGCTGAGCAGGAAGTTTCCCGCGGCGTGCATCAGGAATGACGCACGGTACTCGAGCTGACTCTTGACGCTGGCGGAGGCGTAGCGGCCGTAGAGTGCGAGGGTGCCGGGCACTTCAGCCTCCCTGGACGACCAGCCGCGTCAACCCGCGCTTCAGCAGCAACCGCCCCGCCAGCACGAGCGCGACGATCCAGCCCGCCTGGGCCGCCAGGGCTGCGGGCGCGGCCGACGGCGGGATGTGGCCCAGATAGAGCCGGAAGGGAACGTCGATGACGCCGTGATAAGGCAAGGCCACCGCGATGGCCCGCAACCAGTCCGGGAACAACGGCAGCGGCAGCATCATCCCCGAAAACAGGTAGGCGGCGGCGAACGACAGCCGCGCGATCCCTTCGCCCGAGATCGTCCAGAGGAGTCCGATGCTCACCAGCGCCGTGATGGCACTGGAGAGGAGCATCGCTCCGAGGAGGGCCGCCCCCGCAGCCGCGGCCGCGGCCGCCGAGGGCGGAGGCTTCAAGCCGAAGAAGAGGCCGGCCAACAGCAGGATCGGAAAACAGCGCATCAGCGTCGGGATCAAGGTGAAGGACAGGCACCGGCAGTACCAGACCCAGTAGATGTCGACCGGCCTCAGCAGCTCGCTGGCGACATTGCCGTCTCGGATCGTGTCTCGGATCTCGGCCTCGACGTGGTCGGGAAGCATCGCAAAGGTGGCTTGCGAGAGCCAGACGTAGCTGGCGACCTGAGCCATCGAGATCGGCTGCACGGCCGTTGAAGAGCGGTAAAACGCCTCGAAGATCATCACGCGGATCAGCCCCCAGAAAAGCTGGGTGCCGGCGCCGGCCAGCGCCGCCGCGCGGTACTGCACATGCACGCGGAACCGCGCCGCAACGACGGCCAGGTACGGCTTCATGGCTTGCGCGCCGACTCCTGCGCAAAGAGCCGGGCCACGATCTCCTCGATCGGCGGGTTCTCGACGAAGAGGTCGCGCACAGCGTGGCGAGAGACGAAGCGGCTTATCATCTCGGGAGCCGGCACCTGGACAGGATCGAAGCGCAGGTGCACCCGGTGGCCGTCACGGCCGACCACCACGGCTCCCGGGCAATCCACCACGGCGCCGGCGTCCTCCAGATCCACGGTGAGGCATCTCTGGGTCGTGACCCGGCCGCGCAGTTCGGCGAGCGAGCCGTCGCAGAGAATTCGGCCCTGTCCGATGACGAGCACGCGGTTGCAGAGCGCCTCGATGTCGTCCAGGTCGTGGGTCGTGAGGATGACCGTCACGCCGCGCTCGCGATTCAAACGGCGCACGAAGTCGCGCACGGCCAACTTGGAGACGGCGTCCAGGCCGATGGTCGGCTCGTCGAGGAACAGCAGCCGGGGCGCGTGAAGCAGCGAGGCGGCCAGGTCGCAACGCATCCGCTGTCCCAGACTCAATTGCCGCACGGGCACGTCCAGGAGTGGGGCAAGCTCCAGCAACGCGATCAGTTCGTCGCGGGCGCTCTCGTACGCCGTCCGGGGCACGCGATAGATGTCTCGAAGCAGGTCGAACGACTCGAGCACCGGCAGGTCCCACCAAAGCTGCGTGCGCTGCCCGAAGACGACGCCGAGCTGAGCCACGGTTGCGATTCGCTCTTCCCACGGGACCCGGCCCAGCACCCGGCAAATGCCCGAGTCGGGGACCAGGATGCCCGACAAGACCTTCACAGTCGTGGACTTGCCGGCTCCGTTGGGTCCGATGTATCCGACCAGCTCCCCCGGATCGATGTCGAAACTGATGCCGTCGACGGCTCGAACCGCCCGGTAGCGACGCCTGAAGAGCCCGGCCAGCGCGCCCCCGAACCCCGGCCGGCGCTCGGCGATCTGGAAGGTCTTCACGAGCCTCTCGACCCGCACGACAGGCGGCATGGGCCAGAGGATACCAGAGGGGCGACAACGCAGCCTGTCTGCCCGAGCGAGCCCGGGCTGGCGTGTCCCGCCGTGGGTATGACTTTTGTCCCACACCACCCCGAGCACGTAGGGAGGCCGGAAGGTGGCCTGCTGCCAAACGGAATGCGTCATTTTGGGAGAACAAACTAATCCTGGCCTTTGCTCACTTGACTTTACCGAGAGTCGTCTTGGGCAGCGCCGGAGGGCCGCGGTGGCAAGGCATCCCGGCACGGCGCTTGCCAAAGCAGATAGGGCGTTCGGGTCACGGCCCCAGTTCCGGGGGGCTCATCCCCGGCGCACTACTTGAGAGTGAAGAGGATACTGGTTGCGTCGCCGTCTCATGTTCTGGTCGAAGCTGGTCATCGTGGCCGGCGCCTTGTTGACGGAGGCGGCCTGGGTCGAAATGGGCCGGCATGACAGCCGTCCCGACATCGTACTGGTGACGGTCGATTGCCTCCGATCCGACCACACGGGTTGCGGGGGGTACGCGCGCAACACGACACCCGCGCTCGACGCGCTGGCGCGGCGCGGCGTGAAGTTCGAGACGGCTCTGGCCGCGGCGGATTGGACCCTGCCTTCGCTGGCATCGATCATGACGGGCCTTCACCCCAGCCGTCACGGAGCGGTCGCGGCCTGGGCGAAGGTGTGGCCCCAGACCCAGACGCTGGCCGAGAGGCTCGCTGGGCGCGGCTATGCGACGGCGGCGTTCGTCGCCAGCGTGTTCGCAGACCCCGACACGGGCCTTGCCCAGGGGTTTCAGATCTATCAGGTGTGCAAGCCGCAATCGGGTCTGCCGCCTCCTCCAGGCTCTCCGAGCGAGCTCGCAGAAGAGCTGCCGACGTCCGTGGAGCCGCGCGACAGCGACGCGTCGGTGGTCGCGGACAGGGCGATCCGCTGGCTGGAGCAGCCGCTGCCTGGCCCGCGGTTCCTGTGGGTCCACATCCTCGACCCGCACTACCCCTACACGCAGCGGGAACCCTACTTCTCCCAGTTTCACCCGGGCCCGGCACTCGAGGGTCCCGAGGATCCCGACTTCCGCAGCGGAGCCGACGGCAACGACGTCTGGCCGGGCGGCAAGGCTCTGCCGGAGCGGCTCCAGAGCTCGATGGTGGCGCTCTACGACAGCGAGGTTCGCTACACCGACGACGCCATCGGACGCATCCTGGCCAAGCTCGACATGACGCGCACTCTCGTCGTGGTCACCGGCGACCATGGCGAGCAACTCCGGGAGCACGGCTGGATCGGCCACGGTCATTCCAGCAGCCGCCAGGAGCTGCACGTGCCGCTGGTGATGGCGGGCGAGTCGGTTCCGGTCGGCAAGACCGTGGCGACGCCTGTCTCGCTGGTGGACGTGATGTCCACGCTCCTCACCGCAGCCGATGCCACGGGATGGGAACCGCCGGATGGGGCGCCGTTGCAGCGCTTCTTCGGGGTGGGGAATCCGGCGGCCTTGGACGTGTTCTCGGAGAGCCTGGAGAGTCTCGGGTGCGAGCAGGTTTACAGCCTCCTGGAAGGACAGAAGCGGCTGGTCGTGAGGTTCGATCGAAAGAGCGGCGCCTTGGGCTCCTTGAGCTGCTACGACTGGCAGGTCGACCCGCAGGAGTTGCGGCCGGTCTTGGAAGCAAAGGACTCGTCCCAGAGGGCGCTGCTCGACACCCTCTCCCGGCACGTAGAGCTGATGCGGCGAGCGTTTTACGCGGGCGGAGACCCGACGGGACGGGACATCCGGCTCACGCCTGGCCGCATCGAACAACTCGCTGCGCTGGGCTACCTGCGCTGACGATACCTCGTGCGCTCTCGACGCGGATTGCTGCTGCTGACGCTGGTCCTGGCCGTAGCGTGGGCTTCCTCGGACCGGTTCGACGCGCCCGCCGTCGCCCCAGACGGGCGACTTGACGTCGTCCTCATTACCGTCGACTGTCTGAGGGCGGACCACACCGGCTGCGGCGGTTACGGTCGAGACACCACGCCCGTGCTGGACGGGCTGGCCAGGAAGGGTGTCTGCTTCGAGACCGCGCTGGCTACATGCGATTGGACCCTGCCGTCGCTGGCCTCGATCCTGTCCGGCCTGCCGCCCAGCCGCCACGGCGCCGTCCGCACCTCTGCCCGGTTGATGCCGGAGGTCCGCACGCTCGCGGAGTGCATGCAGGAACGGGGCTACGCCACGGCCGGCTTCGTGGCGAGCGTGTTCGGCGATCCGGACTGCGGTCTCGGCCAGGGTTTCTCCATCTTCAACGTTTGCATCAACATCCCGAGGGACCTACCGGCCGGCGCGCCGCCTCCGTCCGGCGTGGAGGACGCCAACGCCGCCTTGGTGGCGGACAGGGCTGTCCGCTGGCTGCAGGCGCCGCCGGCGGGCCCGCGATTTCTCTGGGTGCACTTCCTCGACCCGCACTATCCCTACGCGCAGCGGGAACCGTACTTCAGTCAGTTCCATCCGTCGCCGGCCGTGGAAAAAGCCGGAGATCCCGACTTCCGGTTCGGAGCGATGCCCAACGGCGTCTGGCCTGGCGGCGAACCGATGCCGGAGCGGTTTCGGGAGACGATGATCGCCCTGTACGACAGCGAGGTGCGTTACACCGACGAGGCGATCGGCCGCGTGCTGGCGCAGGTCGACCTGGCGCATACCTTCGTGGCGATCGCGGCCGACCATGGCGAGCAGCTTCGGGAGCGGGGATGGATTGGGCACGGTCTGTCCTGCAGCCGCCAGGAGCTTCATGTGCCGCTGGTCTTGGCAGGCGCCGGCGTGCCTCAGGGCCGGCGCGTCCGGACGGCGGTCTCGCTCGTGGACCTCTACAGTACGCTGCTGACCGCGGCCGACGCCTCGGGATTTGCGCCTCCGGACGGTGCCCCGCTGGAGCGCTTCTTCGGCAGCTTCGAGCCCGAGAGCGGGCCGATCTACTCCGATGACCAGGTCGCTCATTACGGCGACCGCATCTACAGCGTCTTCGAAGCCGGATCCCGTGCCGCACAGCGCTTTGACGGCTCCACGGGAAGCCTGATGCAGACCAGCTTCTACGATTGGAAAAGCGATCCGCAGGAGCTGTCCGAGGCTCACGATCCGGGCACGGTCCAGCAGCTGGAGCTCCTGGGGAAACTGGATCGCTGGATCGGACTGATGCAGACGGCGCTGCGTGCCGGCGGCGATCCCACGGGCCGCGACATCCGGCTGGGCCCTGGCCGCCTGGCGCAGCTTCGGGACCTGGGCTACCTGCGCTGAAGGGGGAGGGCGTGGGCCGTCCGGCGGCCGTGCTAGTATCGGGATTCCCATGGAGTCAGCGCCTTGAAGTTGCGGGCGGCCGTCTTGCTCGCGGCTACGCTTGCCGTCGCGGGATGCGGCGACTCCTCGATCGAGGAGTGGAAGGAGCGAACGAGTCGGGTCGAACGGCGGCTCGATGCCGCCGTGGCCGCAGGCGGGGCCGTCGCGCGGCTGGATGCGATCGAGGCGCGGTTTGGCACGGTCCGGGGGACCCGCGAGAAGTCCCCTGCCGTCTCGAGCGGGCCGAGTCGCGGGGGCATCTATCGCCAGGGTTTGCCGACCGATCCGCCCAGCCTCGATCCTGCCCACTTCACCGACACGACCTCCTGGCGGGTGGCGTTGAACCTCTTCGACGGGCTCGTGGAGCAGGGCGACGATCTCGCCCCGGCGCCCGCGATCGCCCGTTCCTGGGACGTCTCGCCCGATGGAACCGTCTACACTTTTCACCTGGCCGACGGCGTGCGATTTCACAACGGGCGCACCGTCACGGCGCAGGATTTCGTCTACAGCTACCGGCGTCTGCTGGAGCCGCGGACCGCGTCGGAGCGCGCCTGGATCCTGGAGGAAGTCCTGGGGAACCGTCCCTTCGCCGCGCTCGGGAAGGCCAGGGCCGTGCTCTCGGCGTACGCGGACGGGCGCGCGGAGAAGCTGGGGTTGCCGCGCTTGAAAGAGGCGCTCGCGGCGCTCGGCCGGGTGGATGCGGCAACGCTCGATCGGGCGGGTGTGCCGGGGGCGGGACGGGTGCTGGCGCTGGCGGCGAGGGCGCGTCAGGCCCTCGTGTCGGTGGAATCGGCGAGCGGGGCCAGGACGCCCGGCACGGTCGGCGTCGAGGCCGGGCTGCTGCGGGAGCTGGGGCAGCTCGAGCTGGGTGACTTCGTTTCGCGGGGGCTCACGGCGCCCGATCGGCTCACCTTTCGAATCGAGCTTGGACGGCCCTTTGCGCCGCTGCTGGGGCTGCTCACCTTGCCGAACGGCGCGGTGGTTCCGCACGAGGAGGTCGAGCGCCTGGGAGAAAGCTTCTCTCGCCATCCCGTCGGCACCGGTCCTTTCCGCTTCGTGAGCTGGCAAGCCAACGTCAGCCTGGAGCTGGCCGCTTTTCCAGGTCACTTCCGGGGCCCGCCGCTGCTGGCCGGAATCCGGTTTCGGACTTTGCCGGACGGCGTGGCACGCTTGAACGAGTTCGAGGTCGGCAACCTGGACAGCGTCAACGAGGTGCCCGACGAGAAGTACGAGGCGATCCGGGCCAACCCCCGGTACTCGGGCGTGCTCGAGGAGGCGCCCATGCTGTCGACCTACTACATCGGCTTCAACGTGACCAAGAAGCCGTTCGACGATCCGCTGGTTCGTCGCGCCTTCAGCCACGCGATTCGCAAGGACGCGATCCTGCGCGTGTTGAGGCGAGGGCGCGGGACGGTGGCTCGCGGCGTGCTGCCGCCCGGGATGCCCGGTTACGACCCGGGGCTGGCGGGCTACGAGCTCGACCAGGCGAAGGCGCGCGAGCTGCTCGCCAGGGCCCGCGACGGCGATCCTAGGAAGCTCGGGCCGATCCAGTACTGGTACAACGCCGCGGCTGCCAACGACCCGAACGCGCTTCTGGCCGAGGCGGTTCAGCAACAGCTCCGGGAGATCGGAGTGGAGACGAAGCTGGCGTCGACGGACTGGGGGACCTACCTGGGAAAGCTCGACCGGGGCGAGGCGCCGATGTTCCGTCTCGCGTGGGTCGCCGTTTTCGCCGATCCGGACGCCTTTCTGTTCCCTTTGTTCCACTCGACGATGCGCGGACAATCGGGCAACACGACGTTCTACTCGAATCCGTTGGTCGACGAGCTGCTGGAGCGCGCGCGCACGACGATGGATCTCTCGAGACGGCTGGCGCTCTACGGCCAGGCCGAGAGGCTGATCGTGGCGGACGCCGTCTGGATTCCGCTCTTCCACAGCCGGCCGGCCTTCCTTCGCAAACCGTGGGTTCACGGGGCGAAGCTGACGGCCGCGGGCCCCGATGCGATGAAGATGCGAGGCATCTGGCTGGAGGAGCCCGCGTTGCGATGACGCGTTGCGTCAGACCTCTTTGCGGATGGCCAGCGCCAAGTAGGGGACCAGGCAGATGCCCGTGAGCGCCTGGAGTACCTTGGCCGCCCAACGCACGGCGCGCCTGCCGCGCGGGTAGCTGTGCAGCGTGCTGCCCAGGTACCAGACGTCTATCAAGTCGCGGGCGCCCAGCCGGCAGGGCTCCAGAAGCCGAGGACGCGCCGGATCCGAACGGGCAAGGATACTCAAGCTGCGGGCGTAGGCATGGGCCATCGCGTCCGGCAGGTAGTTGATGAAGGGGAGGTACGTCGTGTGCGGTTCGATCGGGAAGTAGCGGTGCGGCGTCTGGTCCAGGAACAGCACTCCGCCGGGGCGCAAAAGCTTCCAGAGGCGAGGCAGCACGGTCTCGCGATCGCGCGGCAGCAGGTGCTCGTAGACGGCGCTCATCACCACGAAGTCCACGCCCTCCAGACCGGGAGGAAGTTCTTCCCTGGATGGCGAGGTCAAGAGCTGCACGCCCTCCAGGTGGTAGAAGGCCAACCGCTCTCGCGCGATACCGAGCAGGGTTTCGTTGAGCTCGACGCCGAGGATCCGTGTCTGCGGCAGCTTGCGTCCCAGGATCGCCGTCGAGGCTCCCGAGCCGCAACCGAAGTCCAGCAGCGTACGGCCCGCGAACTCCTCCTCCGAAACGTAGGCGAAGATGTCGGGCTCCAAGGTGGCCTGCGTGTAGGTGGGATCTTCGTCGCGCGCGATCTCGTCGCAGAGGTAGTAGGGCCCCTTCACCTGGAGGATGTGCTCGATGAGGGCCATCGGGTAGGCGGTCTCGATGGAGCTTCGGGGCATGAACTGCCCGGGTCCCTCAAGCCTCACGGTGACGCGCGATCGTCCCTGGCCGCCGGCCCGCACGCAGACGGCCCCCGGTGGAGAGCCGGCCGGAAAAGGCAAGACTGTTTCGGAGGCGGCGTCGGCTCGGAGCATCGGTCCGCCCGCCTCAACCCAGGTGTTTCTTCGCCGCGGCCGCCGACTGGAACGCGGCGCCCAGCGCGGCCTCCAGGCAGGGAGCGCCGAAACTGTCCTGGCAGGCGAACCAGAGACCCTTCAGCGGGCGCCCCGCGACTTCATAGACGCCGTCGGAGAGCTGGCCCGGCGACGGGTAGATCATCGAGTGGCCCCATCGCGCCAGCCGGACGTCGGCGATGTCCTCACCCTTCAAGCCTTGCCTGCCGAAGGTGCGCAACATGTAGTCGCGAGCATGCGACTGAAACGCTCCAAAGAATCCGTCGACCAGCAGCTGAGGGCGGGAAATGTCGTCGCAGAACGGGCGGTAGAGCGTGAGCACGCTCCTCTTGGTCGGCTTTCTGGAAGGCCACTCGGCCACGCCCAGGTCGCCGTAGTCGTCTCCGCCAAGGGTGTAGCCGCCGTACAGATCGCGCAATATCGGCCGCTTCAGGAGCACGTTGGCGACCAGATAGGCCCGCCGGTGGATGGCGCTCATCGCGCGAAGCTGGTCGTCCGCCAATCCCTCGACCATCTTCGCGACGACGTGCTTGGGGCTGGCCACGACGATCGTTTTCGAAGCCAGCACCGCGGCCTTTCCCCGACGGTCCACGGTCGTGACGCGCCAGCCGCCGGCCGCGGGCCGGATGCGCGCGACCATCTTGCCGGTCATCAGGCGGCCCGGCGTCTTGGCCTCCAGCCTGTCGACCATCTCTCGCACGATTCGCGCGTTGCCGCCGGGCAGCACGCAGGTGCCGCCGAAGTCACCCGCGAAAAAGTAGAGACCGGCCCAGGCAGACAACTCCTTGAGTGTCGCGCCGTAGCCGGCCCGGCTGTAGCGATCGATGGCGTCGACGGCCTCGGACGGGAAAGCGAGCTTCTTGTCGCACGGTCGGGCATCGGTTCTTGCCCAGGTCCGCCAGGAAGTCGCGGGCCCTGCGGAGCTGGGGCGTGCTGCTCCAGAAGTCGCGCACGATGCCGGCCGGCGTGAAGAGCGCCTCTTCCTGGACGGACGTGGCGCGCCAGAGCTTGTCGATGCCGAGCTCGGCGTAGAACTTCGCAAGCTCCGTCCCCTTTTCAGGCGCAGTCATGAAGTCCGGGCCGATGGGATAGTCGATCCCTTCCCAGGTCTCCATCTTCGAGGCGCCGCCCAGGAAACGGTCCTTCTCGATCAGCAGGAAGTCCGTGTCGCGAAGCCGGTAGGCAGCGGCGACGCCGCTGACGCCCCCGCCCACGACGATCGCGTCATAGGTGTGGTTCGGCTGGGGCGCGGTCTCATCGAACTTCTCCGCGTCCCTCAGGTAGCGATGCGCGCCGGAGGGCTCGTCGCCCGAGTAAGGCCCCTCTCCGGAACGCTCTTGGGGCACCTCGGCAGTCCCGAACGCCGGTCGCGCCGCAAGCACGCCCGCGGTAGCCGCGGCCGCTTGCAGAAACGCCCTTCTGCCGAAACCGCGCCCGTGGTTCTGTTTTCTGTTGTCGTCCGACATGCCCTGCACGGACTCTAGTGGACCCCGCGACGGGAATCAATCGCGGGGTCCACCAGGCCGCGCTCTGTGGCCTTCAGTCTACGGTACTCGGTTACTGATTGAGCGCCTTGAGGCCGTCGCGCAGCACTTCGTAGGCGGCCTGCCAGGGCTGGTTGTAGGAGGCCTGAAGTGTGGTCTTGAGGCTGGCCTGGTCGAAGTTGTTGAGCAGCGAAC
>JACQFU010000563.1 GCA_016199905.1 Candidatus Wallbacteria bacterium | reverse complement strand
CCAGTTCGGGCCAGCGGAGTATCCGAACAATTCTCAGCCTTCGACCAACGAAGGCATGAATGGGCATTGTTACGGTGACGAACTCGCCATGACGACCGGCTCCTCGGCGAGCATTCTGGTGACGTCGTCTCGCGCGCGGCGCCCCGGCGACGGAGGCACCGATGACGTTTCCTTCCCCCTAGGAGCAAGCCAGGCCGTCTCTGGCCGGCAGCTCAGTCCGAGGTGGCACCAGCGGCCTCCGAGATCCTGCGAGTGTTGGCCGTCGTACGTAGACCCTGCTCGCGGACCTCTCCGGCATCGACGACGCGCACCAGCACGAAACAAGGTCGCCCGCGGTTTGTGGATCGTCCCGCCGCCCCGCACGTCCCCTCTGAACGGTACGTGGGCCCTCTCGCTCCGGGCCTGGATGCAACAGCGCCGGAGAACGGTTACGGCGGGAATGGACGGCACCGGCCGGCGCTGTTGAAGCCAGGCCCTGCGCTCGGGGCCCACCATGGATCCGCTCGCTCGAGCTCGCTCGACTGCCCTGGCGGACTGCGAGGGCTCCGAGCTCCGGCCTAATTTGGTCTTGCAGCTGACAGGCTGGCGTGATGCGGGACTCCCAGCGCCGCTGATCGCGGCTACCGAGAGAGAGTCGTGTGGAAATTAGGGAGTCTTTGGGCTTCGTCGGAGCCCTGCAGCTGAAGACGAAATTGACCGGACCGGCGAGAGTCGCAGATCCTGCGGGAGCAAAAACAGGTACGGGCCCCGCCTGGGCGTCTCGATGCGCCGACGCGAGTAACGCCAGTGTGAAGCTACGTCGTTTCATGTGCGGCTACGCTCTGCCGCGTCGGACGAAGCTCGCTGCCCAGGCGGGGCCCGATCAATCCGCGCCCTTCGCTACGCTTTCGGGCGCGAAGTTGCGCCACTGCGCGTTTCTCTGCTACCGCTGGCGCCGGGCATAGCGGCCGGAGATCACCGGCGCCTGGCTGATATGCGTAAGCTGGGAGTCGGTCAGTAGGAAGGAGAGTCAGCGCGGGCTTCACGGCTGGATTCCGCGCGCGAGCCGCGCACGAGCCGACCAGCAGGGCCGCGGGACTCGGGCTTGTGGGGTGACTCGAGGGCGGGTATTGCCGCGGGACCGGTTCCTACACGATCGGCCTGCGCGGCTTGCGGGGGCCCGACGGGCGCCTCGGTCCCGAAGCAATGCCGGCTCCCGCAGGACCTCAGCGGCCCCAGGCTCGCAGCTCCGAAGACTTCCGCTCGCGTGCGGCTCGCGTGCGGCACGAAACCGCGCTGCCCGCGCTGACTTTCTCCTTACCAACCAAACCCGGAGGTTCTACCGTCCGACAGGCAACGGCGAGCTCGGCTCTCGCGCCTGCCACCAGGAGTGGCGCTCAGTGGCTCGCCGCCTGCGCTGCTGGCCGGACAGCTAGAAGCCTTCGGGAGCTTCGGTGCCCGGTTGCCGGGGCCGACGGTGGGCGGGCGGGGGTGTGAGCACCCGAGAGCGAAGCGAAGGGCGCGGACAAATGGCTCGGAGCGAGTCGCCTCCGCGGCTGCCGCGGAGCCACGAGGCCGAACAGGAAGCTACGATGCATAACATCGGTGTTACTTGCGGCAGCCAGTGGAGGCGGCTCGCGTAGGGCCGCACCGGGTGACGCCCCGCAGGATCGTGGAGTCTCGGCGGCCCGAATAACCTCGCGTTCTACTGCCTGGGCGAGGGAGCCTCAGCGACCGAAGCTCAGGTCAGTAGCAACGCCCAGGTTATGCGGCCGACCCGGAAGCCCTCGCCCGTAGGCGCGAAGCGCCCTCCGCAGGACCTGGCAGCATGGAAGAGCACGCGCACCCCGCGCCCGTAGGCGCTCCCCGCGCGGCCGGCGCCCGGCCCGATCGGCTTCGACGAGCTTGCGCGACTCCCGGGCGCGTCGACGTCGCCGGCGCCGGGAGTCTGGATGCGAGAGTCCGTGGAGCGTTCGGGTCGTATTTATACCGCATCGGGCCACGCCAAGACAGGCGACTAAAGAGGAAGGGGGCAGAACTCCCAGGCCGGCCGTAGCCGTGGCCTTCCGGCGGCTGTCTAGCTTCGTGCGGAGACGTAGAGCCGGCAAGGACCTGCAGGCAGTTGGAGTGATTGACTCCAATTGATCGACGGGCTCCAGCTGCTCCTGCATTTGGACGACGAGCAGGTCGCCGACGCCCGCTTCGATCGGGCAGACCCGCGGCACTCAGGCCGAAGCCCAGCGCTTCGCGTCGTGCTTCAGCAACAGCGCATCAAGCACGTCACGGACGACTCGACGTTCATCGGGCTCCAGCACTGCTAGAGCCTCGAACTGGACGCGGAACTCGTTGACTGGCCCACGGTTTTCTTCCCCGAAGAGCAACAAATCTGCGCTCACCCGCAGGGCTCGGGCCAAGTTACAGAGAACCTCGAGGGTGGGCTGCGAGCCCCCAGCTTCGTAGCGACGGAGATGGGCAAAGTGCACTCCGATCTCCGCTGCAAGTGCCTTCTGGGTCAGGCCTCTCTGCTTGCGGAGCATCGCAAGTCGCTCGGGAAAATCAGTCTTGCTCACTCTGCGGGCCACGTCATCCCAAAGCATAGGCATCCTCGTTTTTGTGGTTGACCCCTTGTGAGTCTATATGCTATCAAATGAGTGTATATACACGCTATTGACGGTTTTCGTCCAGGAGGCCCCGCGATGCCCACAATCGACCTGCAGACCCTCAAGAGCCGTATCGACCTGGCCGAGCTCTTCAGCTCCCGCGGCCTCAAGCTCGTGCGCCGCGGCGCCAACCTCGTAACGCTCTGCCCATTTCATTCCGATTCCCGGCCCTCGCTTGTTATCAACCCGAATCGCCAGCTCTGGTTATGTGGAGCTCCACATAACCAGAGTTATGCCGAGTACTCCATTATGCGGAGTTGAGGGCCGGTTGGAGGGTGGTTTTTCGCTCGGCGACCGATATCGTTAGCTGCGTCGCGGGCTTGATCTACTCCACATAATCGTGCCTGCATCTCCT
>JACQFU010000031.1 GCA_016199905.1 Candidatus Wallbacteria bacterium | reverse complement strand
TGGTGCTGATCGTGTTCGGCATCATGCTGACGCACCGCATCGCGGACGTGACGTACTACCTGAAAGATTCCGACGAAGCCTACGACCTCTCGCAGGAGGTGTTCCTCAAGCTCTATCGAGGGCTGAAGAACTTTCGCGGCGAGGCCAAGCTGTCGACCTGGATTCACACCGTCGCCATCAACGCTTGCAAGAACCGGATTTCGTCGCTGCGCAGGCTCTTCTTCCGCCGCAAGAGCTACGACAACGATCCGGATCGCTACCGGCAAGCTCCCGGCCCCGACGAGATGGTCCTGCGCACGGAGCGCCGCGCCGCGCTGCTGGAGGAGATCCGCAAGCTGCCCGAGAAATTCCGGGAAATCATCATCCTGAAGGACATCCAGGAGACCAGCTACGAGGCGATTGGCCAGATCCTCGAAATCAACGATGGTACCGTCAAGTCTCGGCTGCACCGCGCCCGAGCCGCCCTGCAGGAGAGGCTGAAGGCCCGAGGAATGGTATGAGGGGTGCCTCGGAGGGAAACTCGCCATGAAGACCGATTGCACCTACTATGAATCGCTGCTCAGCGCCCTCGTCGACGACGAGCTGGGGCGCTCGGAGCGCGCGTCCGTGGAATCTCACTTGGCCGAGTGCCGCCAGTGCGCTTTCGAGTTGCAGGCCCTTCGCGCCCTGGTGGGCGAACTGCGCGAGATGCCGCGCCGGGAGACAGGGCCGGACTACCTGATCGGTCTGCGCAAAAGGATAGATCGGGGCGACCAGCCCGAGGGCCGGTCCCTGCTGGCCGGCCTCTCGTGGTTCCGAGTCAATCTGGCGCTGGGCGCCGCGGTGGCCGGAGCCGTGGGGTTGGTGGCCTTCCAGAGCGGCTCGATTCGTGACGCTGCGCGTCAGACGCAGGCCATGCGGGAGCCCGTCTCCGACGTCGGAATGGTCAACGTCGCCGCGCGGGTTTCCGCCAAGACCGCCGCAGAGCCGGTCAAGCAGGCCCCGGCGGAGCCGCAGTCGACCGCGGCCGCAGCGAACGCGCTCGACGCGCGCGGCGCCCCGGCAGGTGCGGCCGGAGGAGGGGTGCCTCTCGGCAAAGCCGAGCGGCGCGAGGACGCATTCCAGGTCGACGCCAAGAGGGCCCCGGAGTCGCCGAGTCCGTCGCCCGTTGCCGCGCAGTCGGTCCAGTTGAAGGCCGCGGCCCCAGCGTCGCGCGCGGCGGCCGGTGGGGTCAAGCGCGACGGCGCCGTCGCCGCTCTCGTGGAAGCCAAGCCGGCCGCCCGAAAGGCCGTCTCCACTTCCGTCGACAAACTCTCCTCCGAAAAGGAGCGGGACCTGGCTCCCGCGTTCAGCGCCGACGAAGCGGCCAGCGCCGTGCCGAAGTCCGGTCTCGCCGTCGGGAGCCTGAGCGACGCGGCTCCCGCAGGTGCGCCCCTGGCCCGGCCCGGGCCGGCGGCCCCGCAGCCCAGCAACTCGCCGCTTCGCCCTCCAGCCGACAAGGACTCGACAGGCGCCTCGGCCGACGCCGCGGAGGAGGCCACTGCTACTCCCCCGGTCACCCCCGAACTTTTGAGACCCGAAGCGGAAGTGACTCCCGAGGGTGGCGGCGTGACGCACGAGGCGCTGGCGCACTACCTTGGCTCGCGGGTTCTGTCGAGCCCGGAGGTAGCGGTCCGCTCCCGGCCGGAGGCGACGGTGCTTCTCAAAGTGACGAAGCTTCACGCCTTCCTTCGTGCGCTGAGGGAGAAGGCCGACGAATTGGCCGTCGCGGATGTGATCGAAACCTCTTCCGCGTCCTTCGAGCTCAGCACTCTCGCCTCCGGCGGCAAGGACGGTCTTGAGGCTCTCGGTGCCAAGATGGCCGCGATGCCCGGCGCCCAGCTCTCCGGCCTGATGTTCGAGAAGGTGTCCGAGAAGGGCCAGTTCGCTTGCCGGGTGATGGTGACCGTCGAGGGGGAGTAGGCCTCGCCCGGGCCTAAGACAGCTCGCGATCGATCCGGCTGGCCAGGGGGCCCTGCTGGCCCGCGTACTTGTTGCCCGGCTTCTTGCCGTAGGGCACGCGGGCTGGGGACGTCAGCGTTTCGAACGTGAAAGAGCAGACACGCATCCCGGGATAGAGCGCAACGGGCATCCGGGCCAGGTTGCCCAGTTCCATCGTCACGCGTCCGCTCCAGCCCGGATCGAAGATGCTGGCCGTGCCGTGCACGATGATCCCGAGGCGTCCCAGGCTAGAACGGCCTTCCAGCCGGCCGACCAGGTCGTCGGGGAGCTCCAGCGTTTCGACGGTGGCGGCCAGGCAGAATTCGCCGGGCTGCATGACGAAGGGCTCGCCCTCTCGCACGCGGATCTCGCGCATGAAGCCCTCCGTGGCGGCGCCGGGCTTCAGGTCGATGAAGGGCACCTTGCTATGCTCGAAGACGCGAAAGAGATCGCCAAGCCGCATGTCGATGGAGCAGCTACCCAGTTGGGAGGAGAGATCGGGGGCGGGGGAAATCTTGATTCGGCCTGCTTGCAGCGCCTTTTCGATGTCGCGATCGGACAGGATCATGCGGGACCTCAATTCACCAATGCCGAGCTGAACTTTGCGATCCACGACTTCAGCTCGGAGATCTGAAAAGGCTTCTTGAGGATTCCCGAAAAGGCGTCGTGCGGCACGCTGGCGAGCATGTCCTCGTCGATCAGCCCCGTCATGATCAACACGGGCGTGCGCGGATCGGTGGACCGAAGCTTGGCGAGCATCTCGGCCCCGTCCATGTTGGGCATCTTGAGATCCATCAGGATCAGATCGAAAGGACTGTCCTGGAGCTTGGACAGCGCCTGCAAGCCGTCCTCGCACTCGATGACCTCGTGATTCATTCGTTCCAGCGCTTCGCGACAGACCATCCGGATTCCGCTCTCGTCGTCGACGACCAGGATGCGCA
>JACQFU010000533.1 GCA_016199905.1 Candidatus Wallbacteria bacterium | reverse complement strand
GCCGGTGCTGACGCGCGCGATCGACTGGGACCTCATCACCCAGCAGTACGACCAGATGGTCAAGTACACGACACCGTCCCTTCGGTCCTGGCTGCGCTTGGGCACCGCCGCCGCGGAGGACATCCTGCGCCGATTCGATCGCCACGCCGGGCATCCCACCTACAGGGGCTTGATCGCGCTGGGCAAGGCTGAGAGGACGATCTTCCTCTGCCGCTATCTGGTGTCTCCACTCCTGCGCCGGGAAATCGAGGAGGGCCTCAAACTTCAACGGGGCTACAAGCTTCATCCACTTCGGCAGAGGCGGGGAGATGGCTACGAACCACCGTCGCTGCGCTCCTGGCGAGGATCAGGAGCTGGGAATGCTGACCCTGCATCTCCTCCAGGTCTGCCTCGTCTACATCAACACCCTGATGCTTCAGCAGATCCTTGCTGAGCAGGACTGGCAAAACCGACTTACCCCCGAGGATTTGCGAGCCCTGACACCGCTCACCTACGCTCACGTCAATCCCTATGGGACTTTCCGGATCGACATGGACAGCCGCCTGGAGATCGACCCGTCCGAGTCAACAATTCCGGATTGATTCCCGTGCTACTTTGCACTTGGCTACACGAAGGTTGGGGCCAGGCCAAGTCGGCATCCATCCCGACTGCGCGGTGAACGACGCCGGTGAGTCCGCCGGCAAGCTGTGGCTTGGCGCGCGCTATGAGTGGAACTTTCGGACTGAAAACCAGCCTTGCCTCTTCTTTGTTCTGGCGGATGGGCCGAGCAACTCTACAGGGGAACAGGTCTGCTTTCCGATTCCAGACCGCGCCGGGCTTCGCTGGCCCATACGACGGTAACGGGACAGCTACCACCCAGCGGCTGGTGCTCGGCGAGCGAACCTCGGTACACCACCCTCGCCCCAGCCGCAGGTAATCTGCCCGGTTGTAACGGTTTCACAAACTGCGAGATGTTAGTATAATAGTAACAGATGAGTACTTCTGATCCGACTGCAAGAACCCTCTCCGCCACCGAGGCCCGGCTGGTGCTCGACCTCGAATGGCACGAGGAGAAGGTCATCTCTCTGGCCAGGCTGCGCGTCACCCTGGGCGTGTCGTATGCCCACGCTCGCTTGCTTGCTCACAAGCTGGTCAAGAAGGGCTGGCTCGAACGGATGAAGCCTGGTCTCTACCACTTCATCCCGGCCAGCCGCGGCCCGCAGGGCGTTCCCGACTCCAACCCCTTTCTCGTGGCGAGTCTCCTGCCGAAACCATCGTTCTTCTCGTTCGGTACGGCCTGCACTCACCACGGTTTCACCGAACAGGTGTTCGCCCAGATGTACGTCGCCTGCCGGACGACCCGCCGGCCGCTGGCAATTCGCGGAAAGCGTTTCGTCTTCGTCCAGCTGTCCGCGCCCAGGTTTTTCGGACATCAGACGGTCTCCATCTTCGGCCTTCCCGTGGTGATGGCGACGCCCGAACGCGCACTCCTTGATGCTCTGGATCGCCCTCGATACGCGGGCGGGATCGGCGAGGTCTCTCGGATGCTTTCCAGGGCCATACCCCGCATCTCCTGGCCTCAGCTCTTGAACGACGCCACGCGCTGGAAACAGTCATCACTGGTCCAGCGGCTTGGATACTTCCTCGATCTCCACCAGATCGAGATCCCTCGGCGCATCCGTGCCAGCCTGCGCAAACTCCTTCGCCCGGGCAACAAGGTCTTTCTTGGAGCTCGCGGTCAGTGGGGTACGTCTGGCCCCCTCGATACCAGCTGGAACGTGGTTCAGAATGTCCCGCGAGAATTCCTCGTCGAACGCGATCAGCCCAGCCGGCACCGGATCGTCTTCTTAGCTCAAGGGAGCCGATCGTGATCGCCGAGAAGTTCGTCGACCTCTACGCCAGGAACAGCGGCATCCGCGACAAGCTCGTCGCCGAGCGCGACGTCGTCCTCACATACGCCCTTCACGCGTTGCTCGATGCCGGCGTGATGCAGCACCTCGCTTTCAAGGGCGGCACCTGTCTTCGAAAATTCGTTTTCAGATCCAGCGGCCGTTTTTCCGAGGATCTCGACTTCACGCTCCACACCAATCTCGCCGAGGATGACGTCCTCGTGCAAATCGTCGACGTCTTCAACCGCGAGTACCAGGGCATCGCCTTTCGTCTCGAGAAGTACTACAAGGCCGATGGCGACACTTCCTTCGGTGGCGATGCTTTCTACCGCCACTCATGGAACGTTGCCGGTCACTTCCGTCTGCAAGTCAGCCTGCGAGAGAAGCCCACCCTGCCTGTTGTGCCGCACCCCATGAAGCACCAGGCCTACTTGTCATACCTGGAGTTTCAACCCAGCGACATTCCCATTCTCGCCACCATCGAGATGATCGCCGAGAAAGTCCGTGCCGCCTACCAGCGTGTCAAGGTTCGCGACCTCTACGATCTTCATCGCTTCGCCGCTACCCCCTTCGACGTTTCTCTCCTTAGATCGCCTGTTGTCCTCAAGCTCTGGCAGGTCCGCGATCCCTTCGATCCGGAAGCTCTCTTCAAGAAGCTCCGTGGCAGCTCCTACGACTGGCAGGACTTGCAGCGCCTCATCAGATCCGGCGACTCGATCGATCAGGCAGAGATCCTCGGAGACATCGAAAGTCGGTTCGAGTCGCTGCTCGCTCTCGCGGACCTCGAGCGCGAACTCATCGCTGACGCCCGGAGCGGGTGGAACATCCCTCTGGCCGATCGTCTGCGTGGGCACGTCCTCGCCGCAAGCGGATGATTTGGACTACGAGAGCGAACTACGTGGCCCAACAAAGTCTCGCTTGGCCACCTGAGCGCCGGCGCGTAATCGCGCTCGAGCGAGAGCCCACAAGAATCCTGTCTGGGGCTTCGTGATATCTTCTGGCTGGCGAGCCTGAGGCAGGGCTCCAAGTGACAAAGATGGAGGATAGCAATGGAGACGCTGACAACACTCGCCGGCCAAGTGATCGATCTGGCACGAAGACGCAACGAGGAACGAGATGCCCTTGAGGCGAAGCACGGAGTTCGCGGCGCCGTAACCCTGGACCATCCCGGGTTGGTGGCCATCCCGGCGTCGCCTCGACCCGACGAGCGTGCTCTCGTCGGCCACCTGACAAGGGTGGAGCATAAACAGCTTCTGAAACTCCAATCGTTGATGTACTTCGGGCGTGGCGATGACGACGACCTCAAGGCCCTCTACGAGGACTTCCTAGAAAGACCTGAGAAGCACGAACTTACCGTGGATGGCATGGTTTCAAAGTGTCCGCTCGACCAGTATCTGACCGACGCATTGGCGAAGGCGAAGCGGCTGGGGATCGACATCGACACCCTCATCTGAAAGCCCCGCATCTACTGGAGCTTGGTCGCCGTGAGCAACTCCTTGCAGCAGCTTCCCGGCTTCTGCGAGCGCTGAAGTGTACTCTGCCGGCACTAACTACCTTGTCGGCGGAGGATCTCCCCCGCGCCGAGTAATTCACCGTGAATCACTCGTCCGCTATCTGACACGAACCCTGCTCCTCGTCGGCCGCCACCTCGACTTCTTCGTCTTTCTCGGCCAGTCCGAGCGGAGCCTCCCCACGCGCATACCCGATCGCCCGATATCCTCGGAGTCGCTTCTCGAACATCCGCATCAGCATTGGCACATTTCGATCCACGTAGTCGATGATGCGGACCTCCGACTTCCCAGGATGCAGCCGGTGAAGACGCCCCGCATACTGCACCAGCGTTCCCTTCCAGGACACCGGCATAGCCAGCAACAGAGTATCCAGCCGGACATCGTCGAACCCCTCACCGATGTACCGCCCGGTCGCCAGCAACAGCCGCTCCTCGCCATCAGGAATCGCGGCCAGCTGCTCCACGACTCGACGCCGTTCTTTCGCGCTCATCCCTCCTCGCAGCACCACGAGATGCCTCACCAATTCGGCCAGACTGCGCTCGAGGTACTCCAGGTGGTCCTTCCTCTCCGTCAGCAAGATCGGTGATCGCCCTTCCCGTAGCGCCGCAACGACGTCGTCCAGAATGAGCCGGTTGCGCACCTCGTCGCGCGCCAGCGCCGCGTACAACGTCTGGATGCCCGCTTCCGCTCCAACCCCGTCACCAGCGAACGCTGTCTCTTGAACCACCAGCCGCTGCACGAACGGCCGGGCCGCCGCTTGCTGATTCGCCCCTATCACGAACTGGATCGGGCCGAGCTGCATCTGCCCGATCCGCTGAAGTCCATCCCGGCGCTGCGGCGTCGCCGTGAGCCCCGTGACGAACCGGGCCTTCGCCTCCGTGAGGACCCGCGTGAAGCAGACCGCCGGTACGTGGTGGCACTCGTCCACGATCACATGGCCGTACTCCGCGATCCGATCGTCGACCTCGCGCTTCCGGATCAGACTCTGGATCATCGCCACGTCCAGCTTGCCTGTCGCCTTGTCCTTGCCTCCCCCGATCTGCCCGATCTCCGACGGCTCGATCCCCAGGAAGAAGGCCAGTTGCGTCACCCACTGGTCCATCAACAATCGCCGGTGAACCAGCACCAGCGTGCTACAGGCTCGCTTCGCAACGAGATACGTCCCCACGACCGTTTTCCCTGTTCCCGGCGGCGCGACGAACATACCGATGTCGTGCGCCAGCAAGGCATCCACCGCTTCCCGCTGAACCGCCGTCAGCTCTCCCTGAAATCGAAAGTCCACCGCCATTCCCCGCTGTCTCTCATCCGAGATTTCAGCTGTCGATCCGTACTCGCCCAGCAGCTCCGCGAGCCCATCTCCGCATCCCCTCGGCAGGCCGACGTACGCCGGCAGATCCTCGGCACTCTGGATGACGCGCGGCGTCTTTGCCGTCGACCGCCGCATGTTCTGCAGTTCGTAGAACTTTGGATTCTGCTGGGCTGCCAGCCGCTTGATCTGGTTCAGAACTGCTGACGGAAGCCCCGCTTTCTCGACGTAGAGTCGCTCCGCCGATACCACCTGGACGCGCTCCGGCAACGTACCCGTGATCGGGACCGCCCGTGGCTTCCTCGACGGCCGCCGCTCCCACGGCAGCGCCTCGTCTCCTTCCTCCGTATCCAGCCGCACCCCGATCACCTGGCCGCGCCGGCTCGCCTCCTCGGCGATCTCTTCAACCGCCGCCGGAGTCATTCGCTGAATCGACGCCAGAAACTCCCACTGCCTCGGATACTCAACCAGCCGATCGTCCACGAACACTGAATTCCCCGCCTGCCGCGGGCCGTGCTGCAGCGGCAACGCGATCAGGTTCCCGAATCCGCCCTTCGGCATCGTGTCCTGATTCGGAAAGAGCCGGTCGTAGGATTTCATGCTCAGCTCGTGACGCCGCGACATCGTCTGCGTCAGCAGATAGCACCCCATCTTTCGAGCGACGCCAGCCGCCACGGGCAACGCGAAGAAAAACCAGACGTGGGCCCCGTTCCCCGAACGCGACCGCTCCACCGCCGCCGGGATCTTCATCTCCCGGCACGTCTCCGCGAACGCCAGCACATCTTCCTGCCACGAGCTCTTGTCGAAGTCCGCCGCCAGGAACCAGCACGTGTCGTCTGGCAGCATCGGGTACACGCCGATCACATGCTTTCCCTGCAGGTGATCGGTCACGACCTGGTCCGTGACCGCAGTGAACGCCTGGTTCTTGCACTCGCCGCACTTGATCCGCGGCTTGTCGCAGATCCCTCGCACCCACTCGTTGGAGCACGCCGGCGCATACCCCTTCTTGTCCGCTTTCGGATTCACCCAGAGCTTCGGGAACACGTCCACCCGCCCCCGAAACAACGACCGGAACAGCGCCACCTTCTCTGCCGGCGTCACCGGCCCCAGCGCCGGCCAAGACTGCCCTCGAGAGCCAGCGGGTTCCTGCCGCTCTGCCCCCGCAAATGACCAATCTGCAGCAACCCCGGGCCACGTCACGACCGCCGTCTCCCGCACCATCATCGGTTCCGGCCTCGCCTCGTCCAGAAGCGTCACCGTCGACCGAAGCTCCCTCAGCCGATCCTGCGCTTGCCGCTGCTCAGCCTCAAGCTTCTCGAGCAACCGCTCTTCCCGGGCGATGGCTTCTTTCAGAGCGTCCTTCGTGGTGATCGGCATCTTCAAGAGAACGGTTACGCCGCGACCACCAGCCGCGTCAACCCGATGCCTCCTTCCAGCTACGATGAGGGATTCATCGCTGTGAGCCATCTCTTGCGTTGTCGTGGCACACACCTCGACGCTGACGAGATCCCCCCTGCAGCTCGTTGCTACTTTGCGGCTGGTTACACGAATGTCGGGTCCAGGCCTACTGGCATGCCCGAGGCCACGAGTTTCTCGGAATGCGCACGATCCATTTCATGGAGTGGCTGCGGCTGCCAGCGGATGCCGTGTTCATCGGCCTGGGCGTCTTGCCGGCTGAGCGGATAGATTCGCCCGAGATGAAAGTCCATTCCGATGCTGAAGTGACAAAAGGGCTGGCGGATGAATCAACTCGAAGAAGCTCTGGTAATGCGCAGGCTGATGCCGCGAGGCGACGAGAGGCGACTCAAGAGACGGATCGGTCGCTCACGAGAGCGCTTGGAGTCGTTTGGCATCATCGAGAGCCAGTGATGAGCCTGGCCGCCCGATTGCGGGTCACGTAGTTCCACGCCCATTGGATGAGCACCAGGACCCGGCTCTGGAACTGGACCAGGAAAAGCAGGTGGACGAACAGCCACGTGACCCAGCCGGCAAATCCCCAGATACGGAGCCGGCCAAAGTCCACGATGGCGTAGCTGCGGCCCACCGTGGCCATGCTTCCTCGGTCGCTGTAGCGGAACGGGCAAGAGGGCCGACCCGCAAGCCGATCGCGGAGCACGCCAGCCACGTATCTGCCTTGCTGCATCGCGACAGGGGCAATGCCGGGCAGGGGCTTGTTCGAGAGGTCGGCCATGGAGGTCAGGTCACCGATCACGAAGAGGTCAGGCCATCCGGGGACGCTGCAATCGGGAGCGACCTTCACGCGGCCTGCGCCGTCGAGCTCGGCGCCAGTTGCCTCCCCAAGTCTTTGACCGAGCGGTGAACCCGTTCCTCCGGCGGCCCAGAGGACTGTACGGGCGCGGATCACTTCTTCCAGTCCGCCCGCGCGCAGGGTAACGGAGCCTGGACCGAGTTGGCTCACGGCTGCCCCTGTGCGCACCTCGACGCCCAATCGTTCGAGGCCTCCGCGGGCGTGCTCGGAGAGCTGTGGTGCAAAGGCGCTCAGGATCCTGGGCGCGGCCTCGTCGTCTTCGATACCATCGGCGAGCTGTCTCGCCAGTCCCGCGAACTGCTCGAGCGCCTGCAGACTCTCCTGGCAAAGAAGACGCGAGAAACCCAATCTCCAACAAACTCAAAGGACGGTTTCTCTCCTCTTACTCCGGACTCCCTCTTCGATCCGCCCGGCCTCTCGCGCCGCGAGATCCGCGAAGCCCTCGACTGGAGCGACTTCCTCCAGACCCTATCCCGGTTCCCGAGCGTCTCTCGAAGGGGTCGCCTGATGGCGATTGTTGCCGAATCACGGCCGGTCACTTAGTTCACGTACTCCGGTGCCTCGAGCATCGCGCGGCGGCCGTTCTTGACGGCGGCTACCAGTTCGACATCGAACTGCTCCTGGAAGTCGCTCACGAGCTGGCGCACCCAGGCGAGTTGCTCACCCGCGGTTTCCAGGCTCGCGGCAGTCCAGACCGGACCGGCAATCCGGGCGACTTCCTTGCGAGGCAAGAAGTGATCGGCCAGCACGCGGGCCGCCAGGAAGGACAGGTCCTCCTCTGCAACCCGGTTGAGCCGAGCCGCGGTGCGTCCGTCGAAGGGCGAGATCAACTCGACCAAATCGGCCGGCACGGTGTCGGTCGTTCCCTTCAGCAATCCGTCCCGCACGGCCAGCGCCAGCTCGTGAAGGCGCGAGACATCCTCGTCGTGCAGTTCCGCGAACTGCATCAGCGGCACGTAGACCATGTTCAGGTTGTCGTGGAGCGTGCAATCGAGAACGTGCCCGCAGACGTCGAGCAGCATCGACTCCGCCTCGGAGTCGCCGCCCGAGATCGACGAGGCGAAGCTGCCGGGCTCGACGCCGAGGTGCCGCAGGCCGTCGATGAGGTAGCCAAGGCCAGCCAGAAGAATTTCGGAGGCCCGTCGAGGACCGCCGTTTTCGTCGCACAGGCGATGCACCGCAGGCTCGAAGGGCGCCAGTTCGGGCACACACGCGTAGCGGCCCGGGGGGTGGTCGCATGCGGCGGTGTGCGCGTCGATGCCGCCCAGATCCCGCCAGAATTCAGGCAAGCGCTCCACCATCTGGAATGCGAGCTGTTCGAAGACGCTGCCGCCGTCGGCCGTGTCGATCCAGTCGAGCACCGCGTCCAGCTCGTCCAGCTCGGCGCCCGAGCGATCGCGGTTCTGGCCGTTCAACTGGCCGGCCAGCTCGCCGAGCGCCAGGACCATCTGGTCGCGTTGTTCGCCCGAGTCGGGCATGATCCAACTCGGCCGCGCGTCGAGGTAGTCGTCGGCGTCCTCGTACCAGTAGGGGCTGTAGAGACTTTCGCCGCAGACGGCTCGCTCGAGCAGCTCCATCGCGATCTCCTCCGGCAAGGCGAAGTTGGTCGCGACTCCTTCCAATAATTGAGAGCGCACGGCCAGCGGGAGCTGCGTGCAGGCCACCATCGCCAGCACCAGATCGAGACGGTGGACCTCCGTGAGCGTGTCGAGCCGCACCAGGTCCTCGCAGACGGCGGCAAGGTGTTTGACGTCCTGGGGGCCGGAACCCTGCTCGAGCTGGCCCAGAAACGTGGCCAGGTGGTGGACGTCCTCGGGTTCGAAGCCGCCGGAGGCGTGCAGCGCGTCGACGGCAGCGACAATGGTCTCGTCGGTGAGGAACTGTTCTTCAGTCTCGACGCCGCGCAGGCAGCCACGGGCCACTTTCGCCTGGAGCGCCGCGCGATCGATGCGGGTCCGTTCTTCGGCCGTGCGTCGACCCAGCAGGTCGCGCACGACGGTGTCGAAGGCGTCGAGCTCTTCGGGAGAGGGATGTTCTTCGCCGCAACCCGCGTGACGAGCGGGGACAGCAGAACTGCCGGTCCTCTGGCCGACCTTGGCCAGCAGCCAGCGTTTCTCTTTGTCGGCAAGGCCGCAGTACTCCGCAAACCTCTCGACGATCTTCTGTCCTGCTCTCACTCCACATCCTCTCAGGCTGTGCGCGCCTTCAGGGCCCCAGGATACCATGCGAAGCCGCCAGGAATGTACTGCCTGTGAGCCCCCGGCACGCGGCTCGGCGCTGGGAACGCCTCAAGCCTTCAAGGTCTTGTAGAGCCCGCGCTGCCAGCGGTCGACGTCGCTGGCGTACCAGATCGAGGTCCGGCGGCCGGAGGGGCCGCCGGCCAGCGCCGTGTGGGCCTCGTCCGTGGAGAGATCCGTGATGAAGCGGATCGACGGGGCGAAGGTGCAGTCGAGCCCATAGCTGCGATAGATGGCGCCCTGAAGGACGGTCGCGCGGTTGCCCGAGAGCGTGACGGGCCCCCGATCGAAACCCAGGTAGGCAGGCAGCTTGCCCTGAAAGAAGATGTTGCGCATCATCACCTGGTGCTGGCGCCCCCAGGGGCGAACGGTCTTCTCCAGACCGGCGGCGATCGCGCGCCGGAAAAGCGCCTCCCGATTTCGCCCCCGGTACCATGCGGACCCGGGGCTCAGCAGCACTCTGTCGAAGGGTGCGTAGAAGTCAGTGAAGACCACCGTCTCTTCCCGAAGGTAGTCGACGAGGGGGCGCCCCCAGGCGACCTCTCCGAACACAGCCTGTATCAGCTCCTGGTAGATCGCTTCGAAGCGGCTGGCCTGCAGCGAGTCGTCGCCGTAGTTGAAGTCCCACGCGGCCAACGCGCGGCCCTCCGGCGTGTCGGGCAGCAACGGCGCCAGATGGGGCATCAGATCGCGCGCCTGCAACGACAGCAGATCGAGCTGCAGCGCCTTCATGTCCTCCACCAGCACGCGTTCGCGCCGGGAGAGCACTTCCCGGATCCGGCGCGCCCGGTACGCGCCCATCGGCATGTTGATGGCGAGAGGTCCCCCGGGCGGGTTCAAGTCCTCGTTGGCGCTGGCGAGGAACCCTTCGGGCGGATTGAGGATGCGATGCAGCGCCGAGGAGTCGTGGAACCCTTGCCAGTCATAGGCCGAGTCCCAGCCGGGTACGGGGTAGAGGCCGCTGGCGCCGGGGGCGCGCCGGGGCAAGACGCCGGACTGCTGGAATCCGATGTTGCCCGCGCGATCGGCGAGGATCCAGTTGAGGGATATCGTGACGTCCCGAACGATCTCCATGCCCTCTTCGACGCCCGTGGCACGCGCCAAAGCTGCCAGGCAGTTGGCCGTGCGGGCGACGTTTCCGCGGTGGCCGCTCCAGGCTCGACAGAGGTACTTGCCGGGCGTCGTGGGGTCGCCTTCCAGCACCCCGTGCAGGTTCTCGTGGATGCGGATTCGGCGCTCGCCTCCGTCGCGGACGTGCAGAATCTCCTCGCGCGTTTCGAAAGGGACCCAGTCGCCGTCGCGGCGGAAGCTGCCGTGGCGGCAGTCCTCCACGAAGTAGTCGATCTGATCCATGAACCCGTACGTGACGCCCCAGGAAACGCGGGCGTTGCGGCCGATGAGCACGCCCGGGATGCCGGGGATGGTGGCGCCCATCAGGTAGTCGGGGCCGCTGCGCAGGACCGCCTCGTACCAGACGGCCGGCAACCGGTCGCACTCCAGATGCGGATCGCTGCAGTAGATCGCGCCGCCGGTGGCGCTCTTGCCAGGGGAGACCGCCCAGTTGTTGGAAGCTCGGAAAACGGGGACTGCGGCCAGCCACGGCACGTTCTGCGGCACGAGCGGCTCGGCGATCGTCAGGCCGTCGATCCAGGCGGGATCGAATCCCTCCAGATGCGGGTGAAGCAGGTCTCGCAATAGCTCCGGATCGACCCCATGGAGCACCGACTGGATCAGAAACCGCTCGACGCTCTGCTGCGATTGGGCCAGGCCCATGTAGCTGACGAGCTTGATGGTGAGCAGGATGTCTTCTATCTGCCAGGGATCGGGCTTGTAGCCGACCAGCAGCAGCTCCAGCGGCCGGCGTTCGCTTCGCAGATACTCGTTGACGCCTCGGCAGTAGGTCTCGCACCAGGCGCGTGTCGAGTCGTCGAGCGACGTCGACTGCAACTGGGCATCGCGGTGAAAGCCCATGCGGCGCATGAAGGTGTCGAGAGCGACGGTGCCGGGGCTGCCGTCCAGGTGCTGGGCCGCCTGGCCACGGCCGACGATGCGCACGAGCATCATCTGGACGAGGCGGTCGTGGGCGTGGGCCCAGCCCAGACCAAAAGGGAGATCGCCAAAACGCTCCGCCTCGGCGCGGACGACGCCCTCCCGGTTACGCGCGAGCCAGAGCAGCCCGCCTGGCGCCCGCAACTCGATCCGCTTGCCCGTGAGGATCATCGGCGGCATCATACGAAAGACAGCAGCGAGTAGCGAGCAACGAGTGGAGGGAGGCATCGCCGGCGGCCGGGCGTAACGGGCCGGTTGCGTGGGTTACTCGGCTGTTACGGGTTCGTGGCGCCACGAATGCCGATGCATAAACGCTTTTCCGGCTTGGCATCGAACCTGCTTCCCGGGTGGCTGCTCAGGAACGGAAACGGTTCGAACGGTCGCCGCGGGCGGCCGAGCACCACGGGAGGCATCGTCATGGCCAACACCCACTCTCGTTTCGCCCTTCTCCTCGTCACCCTCGGATTCTCCACGCTCCTGCAGGGCTGCTTTCCCCTCGGACTGCTGGGACTTGCCGGGAGCTACGGCATCGTGAAGACCGCCGACACTATCGGTCAGGTCGGCAACGCGACCACGGACCTCATCAACAGCACCAACCAGCAGGTCACGCTGACGGGCGAGCAGATCCGCACAACCCTCGCCTCCATCGACGTGCTCGTGCAGCACATCACGAAGGACGCCGACGCCCTCACAGGCCAGACCGTGGAGAGCATGGCCTCGCTGACCGCCGAGCTGACCAAACAGCTCGAGGGTCTGGGCCAGCTGCGCCAGCAGATCCAGGACACCATCGCGCAGGGCGGCAAGGACCTGAGTCAGACCCTGGCCAGCGTCGACTCGATGATCGCCACCACGAAGCAGAGCCTGGACGCCGTGACGTCATTGTTGCGGCTGCTCGGAGGCGGCGTCGGCAAGCTCACGGGCCAGAGCGCCCGAGTGCGCCCCGCCAGCTCCGACGAGATCGTGAGCGCAGCCAACGCCTATCTGGCCACGCGCGGCCTCAAGCCCGAAGCGCCGGATTCGGCGGCCAGCGAACAGCCGACCACCGGCGCAGCCCCAATGCCCCAGTTCAACGACGCCGCCGCCCCCGACCGTTCCTGAGCAGAAGATCGCGGATCGCGGCACCCCCGCCCGGATTGGCCGAGCGGGGGTTCTTCCTTCATTCCTTCTGTTCGGGTTCCTCGTTGGAGCCGGACTCGGGCTGGGTCTGCTTCTCCTGGACGTCGACGCCGCCGGGGCCGGTGTTGACCGAGGCGCCTGGAGTGTCGACGCTGACGCCGCCCGGGCCCGTCTGGATGTGGATGCCGCCGACGTCGACGGAGCCGTGCGGACCGGTGACGTTGACGTTGCCGGGAGAGACGTTCACGGTCCCCCGCGGTCCGGTGACTCGCACGTTGCCGGTGCCCACGTCGACGGTGCCGCCGGGGCCGTTCACGGCCAGGCCGGCGCCGGCTGCCGTACTCGTTTCATCCAGGAGCTCTCCCAGCTCCGTCGAGTCCGCCGGTGGAGTCTGCCGGACCCGGGCCAGAGGGCGGGTTCCAGCCTGGCCGGACGACGCGACGGGGACGGGGGTCTGCCGGGCGACGCTGTCGCTCGGGGCTAGATAGGCGATGCGACCCTGTCCGCTCTGCCCCTTGGCGGCGGACGTGACAGCCACGATGCGGCGAGTGCCGTCGCGCTTCTCCTTGGGCGTGCCGTAGGTGATCCGGTACTGCAGCCGGACGTCGGTGAGCACCTCGCCGAAGGTCTTGCGCAGGTCGCCGGCGTCGGATGGGTTGTAGAACTGCCCGCCCGTGACGGCCGACAACCGGCCGAGCAAGTCGGCGTCGGGCTCCTTGCCGAGCCCGATGGTCCAGAGCGGCACGTGCTGGCGCCGGGACATCTTGGCCACGTCCTTCGCGGTGTGCGATGACTGGGGGCCGGTGTTGGCCTCGTTCTGGTCCTTGCCGTCGGTGAAGATCACGACCAGCCTGCGGCCCTGCACGTTCTTCAACGTCAGGATGCCCTCCTGGGCCGCGTCCCAGAG
>JACQFU010000532.1 GCA_016199905.1 Candidatus Wallbacteria bacterium | reverse complement strand
GCGGCTTCCATTCCGGCGCGCGCCCCGATTGGCGTGAGGTGTTCCATGACTGCATCCGACAAGAAGTTGATCCACTATCGTCCCGAGGCCGGCGTCGCCGTCATCGAGATGGACGATCCTCCGGCCAACACGTACACCCACGAGATGATGCGGCAGCTCGACGAGGCGATCCTGGCTGCCCGTATGGACAACGACGTGCACGTGATCGTCCTTCGGGGCGCCGGCGACAAGTTCTTCAGCGCGGGCGCCAACATCAAGATGCTCTCCGAGGCCGACCCGGGCTGGAAGTACTACTTCTGCCTCCACGCCAACGAGACCCTGATGCGGCTGGAGCAAACGCCCAAGCTCACGATCGCGGCCTTGAACGGCCACACGGTCGGCGGCGGCCTGGAGATCGCGATGGCTTGCGACCTGCGTCTGGCGCGCAAGGACAGCGGCAAGATCGGGCTTCCCGAGGTCAACCTTGGGGTGCTCCCGGGCACGGGCGGGACGCAGCGTCTGGCGCGGATGGTCGGAAAGTCGCGGGCGATCGAGTTGATGATCACGGGCCGCACGTTCAGCTTCGAGGAAGCCGAAGAGCTGGGTATCGTGAACCAGGTGCTCGAACGCGACGGTTTCTGGGAAGAGGCCCTGACCTACGCCAAGCAGTTCACGCCGCCGAACAAGGCATCCAAGGCCGTAGGCCGCATCAAGCGGGCCGTGCAGACGTGCGTCGAGGTCGGTTTCGCCGAGGGTCTGGCCATCGAGCGCGAGCTGCAGCAGTTGCTTTTCCAGAGCGAAGACGCCAAGGAAGGTCTCCACGCCTACGTCGACAAGCGCCAGCCCCGCTTCAGCGCCCGGTGAGCCCGGAGGCCCCCCAGCCATGCCGACCTCTACGATCTCCGACCTGCTGCCCGGCAAGCTCTTCATCGGCGCAGACTGGCGCGACGCCGCGTCCGGCGAGACGATCGACACGCTGAACCCCGCCACCGGCGAGCGCCTCACGACGCTGGCCGAGGCGGGCCCGGCCGACGTCGGCGCCGCCGTTGACGCGGCGCGTCAGGCGTTCGAATCGAAGCCCTGGGCGACGATGGCGGCGGCTGACCGGGGACGCCTTCTGACGAAGCTCGCGGGCCTGGTGGAGCGAGACCTGGAGAAGCTCGCCTGCCTCGAGACGCTCGACAACGGCAAGCCCATCTTCGAATCGCGCTACGTCGACCTGCCGGCGATCGTGGACATCTTCCATTACTACGCCGGTTGGGCGACCAAGCTGCACGGCGAGACGATCCCCGTGCGCGGGCCGTACCTGAACTACACGCTGCGCGAGCCGGTCGGTGTCGTCGGCGCCATCGTGCCGTGGAACTTCCCGCTGCTGCTGGCCTCGTGGAAGCTCGGACCGGCGTTGGCTGCAGGCAACACGGTCGTCCTGAAGCCGGCCGAACAGACGTCGCTCACGGCACTCGCGCTGGCCGAATTGACGCGCGAAGCCGGCTTCCCGCCCGGCGTGATCAACGTCGTCACGGGTCGAGGCCGCGTCACGGGCGCTGCTCTGGCCGGCCATCCGGGCGTCGACAAGATCGCCTTCACCGGCAGCACCGAAACGGGCAAGAGCGTGATGCGCGCCGGCGTCGACACCCTCAAGCGCGTGACGCTGGAGCTGGGCGGCAAGTCGCCCAACATCGTTCTCCAGGACGCGGACCTGGAGAACGCCGTGAAGGGCGCCTACAACGGCATCTTCTACGGCAAGGGCGAGGTCTGCGCCGCCGGCTCCCGGTTGTTCGTCCACCGGAAGGTCCACGACGCCTTCCTGGAGAAGCTGGTCGAGCGCACCAAGAAACTGGTGCCGGCGGACCCAATGGACCCGAAGACTCGTCTTGGAGCTCTGGTGAGCGCCGAGCAGATGCGGAAGGTCCTCGAGTACGTCGAGATCGGAAAGTCCGAGGGGGCCCGCCTCGCCGCCGGGGGCGGCAGGGTCGAGGTCGGCAACGGCAAGGGCTACTTCGTCGCGCCTACCGTCTTCGACGGCGTCAAGAACGACTCCCGCCTGGCGCGAGAGGAGATCTTCGGCCACGTCCTGGCCACTCTCGTGTTCGACGATCTCGAGGAGGTCGTCCGCGCCTCCAACGACAATCCCTACGGACTGGCGGCCGCCGTCTGGACGCGCGACATCGCCAAGGCGCATAACCTGGCCGCCAGGCTCAAGGCGGGCACGGTCTGGATCAACTGCTACAACGCCTATGACGCGGCCGCCCCCTTCGGCGGTGTCAAGGCCAGCGGCTTCGGCCGGGACCTCGGCATGCACGCGCTGGAGGCCTACACCCAGACCAAGGACGTCTGGGTCAACCTGAAGGACTGACCCGGAGGCACCGAATCCTCATGACCCGCATCTCCACCTTCGACGACTGGATCGACGCCTTCAAGCTGTGGCGGAAAGACATCGGGATGGACCTTCCCGAAATCGCCGGCTACGGCTTCGAAGCCAAGTACGGCAACCTCAAGTCGAACGAGATCGAGTACGGCGACTTCCGCGGCCGGCCCAGGTGGGAGAAGGTCATCGAGATCCCCGATCAGCGCGTTCGAGACGCGTTGCAAAACCTGATCGTCTACCAGGGCGACACCGAGTTCGCCTCCGTGGAGCAGCAGCGCTTCCTCGTCCGGACGGCGCCGCACGACTACGATCGGTACGCCCTCGTCCGCGTCATGACGGAAGAGATGCGTCACGGCTATCAGATGTGCCACCTGCTGGTCACGCACTTCGGCCACTCCGGAAAGCTCGAGGCCGCCAAGCAACTCGAACGGCGCGCCTTCGCGAACAACCGCCTGCTCGGCGCCTTCAACCAACCCGTGGTCAACTGGATCGACTTCTACACCTCCCCATGCTCAAGGACGAGGCCTTCCACCTCGGCACCGGCCACGACGGAATCAAGCGCATCGTCAAGGCAGGAAAGGTTCCGCTCGACATCCTCCAGAAGTACTTGAACAAGTGGATCCCGACGGCCTTCGACCTCTTCGGCGTCGACCATTCCAGCTCCGCCCATTGGTTCTACGTCTGGGGCCTGAAGGGTCGCTTCGACGAGCCCACGGCCGCACCCGATCCCGACAAGAGCAAGCTGAACGAGCACAACCGAAACCTCTATCGCCAGGAGTGCCTGGAGTTGGTGGAGCAATTCAATCGGATGCTCCCGCCGGAGTCGCCCAAGCTTACCGTCCCCGACATGAAGTTCAACCGCCGCATCGGTCAGCACGCGAACCAGTGCTTCACCGTCGACGGCCAACCGATCGAGCCCGCGGCCTACGAGGCTTATGTGAAGCTGGTCCTCCCGGTCGACGAGGATCGGACGCGCCTCGAGCCCATCTTCGCGGACCCCGACTGGATCGCCGAGAAGCAGGGCGCCACCCCGCTGCCGTAGGCCGCCGGCTTCGAGTCATGACGCACTACGAAACCCTCCTGCTGGAAACCTCCGACGGCATCGTCACGCTCACCATCAACCGGCCCCAGGCCAGGAACGCGCTCGGCAAGAAGACCGTCGACGAGATCCACAACGTCCTGCGCGAACTTTCGGCCGCCAGGGAGTCGGGGGTCCTGATACTCACGGGTGCCGGAGAAAAGGCGTTCGTCGCCGGCGCCGACATCGGCGAACTGCGCGATCGCGGCAAGCTCGAGGCGCTCGCGGGGATCAACCAGGACCTGTTCACCGCCGTCGAAAACTTCCCCTGGCCCGTCATTGCCGCCGTCAACGGCCACGCCCTGGGAGGCGGCTGCGAGCTGGCCCTGGCCTGCGACCTGCGAGTTGCCGCCGAGGATGCGCGGTTCGGACTGCCCGAGACAGGACTGGGCATCCTCCCCGGGGCGGGCGGCACCCAGCGCTTGCCGCGCCTGATCGGCTGGGGCAAGGCCAAGGAACTCATCCTCACCGGCGAGATCGTCGACGCCCGCGAGGCCGAGCGGTTGGGCCTGGTCAGCAAGGTCGTTCCGCGGGCCCAGTTGCGCGACACGGCTCGCGAGTACGCTCGCCGCATGCTCGCCCGTGGGCCACTGGCGCTGCGGTTGGCGAAGCTCGCGCTCAACATGTCGGCACGCGCGGGCCTCGACGCCGGACTGCAAATCGAACGCCTCGCCCAGGCCGTGCTCTTCGAATCGAAGGACAAATACGAGGGGATGACCGCTTTCCTCGAAAAGAGGAAGCCGAACTTCACGGGGGAGTAGCTGCCCCGGGGGCCAAGGGCCGGGAGCCGATCCGGATGACCAAGCACGAGCGCCTGCGTCGCGGCGAAGAGATAGGCCGCAAGATCGTCGGAAACAAGTGGGACCGCTTGGTGGAGGTGCTGCAGCAAACCCACCCCGACATGGCGAAGTACATCGTGGAATGGGCCTATGGCGAGGTCTTCGCCCGTCCGGACCTCGGCCTTCGCGAGCGCGAGATCGCCAGCGTCGTCTGTCTCACGATCCTGCGGCTGGGCCCGCAGCTCAAGACCCACATCTACGGAGCGCTCAACGTCGGTTTGAGCGAGCGCGAGTTGATGGAGCTGTTCATCCACATGGCCATGTTCGTCGGCTTCCCAACGGCCCTCTTCGGCACGCGCATCGCCAAGGACGTCTTCGAGGAACTGGCCCGCAAGAAGAAGAAGCCGAAGCCCGAGGCCTCCGGTGAGATCAAGCTTCCGTAAGACCGGCGCATCACGTAAACTACGCGGTGACCCTAGTCACCAAACAACCATACAGGAGGGCTCCATGACCAGGCCAATTCCAGAAGGGTTCCACACCCTGACGCCTCACTTGATCGTCCGGGACACGCGCAAGGCGATCGACTTCTACAAGAGGGCGTTCGGCGCAAAGGAGATTGGCTGCCACCTGATGCCGGACGGCAAGACCGTGATGCACGCGGAACTGAGGATCGGCGATTCCCCGCTGATGCTCGCCGAGGAGAACCCGCAGTGGAAGTGCGCCTCGCCGCTGACGCTCAACGGTTCGCCGGTGACGATTCACGTCTACGTCACAGACGTCGACGCCTCGTACAACCAGGCGGTCGCCGCCGGCGCCACGGTCAAGATGCCCCCCGAAAACATGTTCTGGGGCGATCGCTTCGCCCAGGTGAGCGACCCGTTCGGACACGTCTGGAGCATCGCCACGCACGTTGAGGACCTGACCGAGGCCCAAGTCGAGGAGAAAGCCAAGGCGCTGTTCGCCAAGTAGGCTGCGCGGCGGCAGTCTCCCGGTACGCAACCTGCCGCCGTTTTGCCCGGTAGGATAGGTAGTGGCGGGACCGAGTGCGGCCCCGTCGTTTCCCATGAAATTCAACAACAGGATTCGGTCTGGGGGAGGCGAAGCACCGGTTGCCGACGGCATGCGC
Organism: Candidatus Wallbacteria bacterium; assembly: GCA_016199905.1. Lineage (GTDB taxonomy): Bacteria > Muiribacteriota > UBA6191 > JACPRK01 > JACPRK01 > JACPRK01. The sequence continues at coordinate 353 of JACQFU010000532.1, read as the reverse complement.
CAGGATCTCGAGCAGTTGCACGGCCGAGTAGCAGCGCTGGAAGAGTTGTTGGAGAAGTCCGATCAGGTCGCCCTGGCCCAGGCAAGAAAGCTCGAAATCGCGCTGGACGAACATTCCGAGCGCGCCCACGCCCTCTCCGTCTCGGAGCACCTTCTCCGCGACCAGAGCACGCTGCTGCAGTCGATCGTGGCTAGCGTGAGCGATGGAATCGTCGCCACCGACGCGGCCGGCAACTTCGTGCTCTTCAACCCCGCAGCCGAGCGGCTGATCGGCATCGGTCCGCTCGCAGTGCCGCCGCGGGACTGGAGCGCGCGGTATGGCCTCTTTCTCCCGGACGGCGTGACGCCGTATCC
>JACQFU010000531.1 GCA_016199905.1 Candidatus Wallbacteria bacterium | reverse complement strand
GGGGCCAAGACGGCTCATCGGTGAGGGCGGGAGAAGACGAAACACGGGACAAGAGCGGGCGCGCTCCTGTAGGGCAAGCCCAAGAAAGAGAGAATAGAAATGAAACCCGAAGGACATCCGGAACTGCACACTGCCAAGGTAGTCTGCGCGTGCGGCGAGCAGTGGAGCACGCTCTCGACGGTCAATGAGATTCGCGTCGAGATCTGCTCGGCTTGCCACCCGTTCTTCACGGGCAAGCAGCGCTTCGTCGACACGGCGGGCCGCGTGGAGAAGTTCCAGCAGAAGTTCGCCAACTCCCGCAAGCGCGCGACGAAGTAAGCAGCGTCCCTCGAAATGGACGTCACGAGCGCCAATCGGCTGATCGCCGTCGGCTTTTTCTTCGCGACGGCGATCGCCTTGGCGTTCGCGTTTTTTTCGATGACAGGCGGTTTTCGACAGATCGCACTGCCGGGATCGACGCTGAAGTTCGCCGACGACATGACCACGGCGCCGCGCCGGCCCGTCGGCCCGCCCGCGCCCGAAGTGCGTCGGGCACCGTCGTTTTCCTCCAACGAGCCTTTCCGGCCCTCGAGCCCGGCCGAGAAAGCGGTCTTCGCCGCGCTGGAGAAGGCCCAACAACTCGACGCCCGGATCGAGGGCCGCCGCAGGGAGCGCGACGAGCTGTTACAGTTCCTGACCTCGGAGGCGGGCAAGGACTTCCAGACGGCGATGCTGGCCGCGCGCGCCGGCAAGCCCGAGGAGGCCAAGGGATTGCTCGAGAAGGTGACCGGGGCGATCTCGGAACAACCAGTTCGCGTGCGCCTCTTCGTGCTGAAGAGCGCTATCCAGGTCTTCCAGCAGACGAAGGACCGGCCCGGGCTCAAGGGAGTTCTGAAGCGGTATCTCTCGATCCTGGAGGAGGAACTGTCTCGGACGGACCTCGATCCTCGCGAAAAGGCAACGGCCAGCGAGATGCTCGACAAGGTGCAGGAGGAGATGAAGGCGGTGGACTCTGAGGGGTGAGCGGACAGGTCGGCAGCGTGGGGAGTCGGCCGAACGGCTCGGCATGTCGCTCATCGGGTTCTTGCTGGCGGCAGTGCTGCTGTCGGTGGTGCTGATCCCGCTCTTCATGCTGTTCCAGTCGTCGCGCCAGACGACCTCCAACTCCATCAACTCGATCCTGGCCTCGCAGCTCATCACCACGCAGATCGAAAAGCTCAAGGCGATGCCGTTCCGAAAGCTGGAACGCTACATCGTCAACCCGACGCGGCCCGTGTTGCCCGATGGCCAACCCGACATACCGGATATCATCGGAGGCCCCTTCGAGAGCGACCCGGAGACGCCCGACATCGTCGAGGAAGGGCTCTTCCGCTCGGGCGGGATCGTCTTCGACCGGCTTACCTACATCGCCTACTTTCCGCATCCTAACCCCGATCCGGGCTCCACGGACTTCTTTCGGCAGCGGCAACGCATCCGGATTCGGGTACTGGTTCGGTGGAACGAACCCGGCGCGGGCAACATCGTCCAGGACCGCAAGCTGGCGATGTCGAGCATCGTGCAGAACGAAAATTATCATCCCAAGCCGACACTGGGGCCGAGGTTCTGATGAAAACGGCCGCAGACGACACGACGAAGACTGGCGCGCCCGCCCGTCGAGGGGCCGGCGAAGCCCCGTGGGCGGGTCGTTGCGGCTTCACCTTGGCGGAGCTGATGATCGGCATCGTGCTCTTCGCCACGCTGATAGGGCTCGTGATGCAGGTGTTGCGGAGTGGGACCGTACAGGAGAAGCAGTTGATGGAGTTCTCCGGGTTGCAGCGGGAGGCCCGCAAGGCGATCGAGCTGATGCAGCGGGACATCCGTGGGATGTCGAAGCTGGAAGTGATCAAGCGGGGGACTCAGGGGCAGCTGGAGACGCTGGTCGTGGCTGTTCCGACCAGCGACGCACCGGCCCAGGAGGTGAGGTACGCCTTCAACGCCGCGGCGCGACAGCTGACTCGAAACGGGGACGTGCTGCTGCGAGAAGCGATCCAGGACCTGCAAGTCTGGCCGTTCGACGGTTCCAAGGACGTTCAGGAGATCCTGAAGGTGGAGGACTACAAGCGGCTCGCATTCTTCAAGGTGCGGTTGACGCTGGCGCGCTCGCCGGGAGACTCGGGGACCGGGCAGCGGGTGTTCGACTTCCTGGTCTATCCCCGGCTGCTGGCCTCGGTCCGCAAAGCCAAGGAGAGCCGGCTCAACCAGGCCGATTCGCGTTTCGCCCCTCAGCGCCTGGAGGAGTAGAGGGGATGCCGCGAGTGCTGGCCGTCGATCCCGGGACAAAGCGTCTGGGGCTGGCGCTGTCGGACCCGTCCGGGAAAATTGCGTTTCCCTACGAAGTCGTCGTTTTCGGCAAGCTCGAACAGGCGCTGAAGCGAGTGCGGGCCATCGCGATCGAGGAGGGCGTGGAGCGGATCGTGGTCGGATTGCCCGTCGGGCTTTCGGGCAAGGCGGGAGCTTCGGCGGAGAAGGCCCGGGAGCTCGCAAGCAAACTGCGGCAGGCGACGGGCCTCGAGGTTGTGGAATGGGACGAGCGGCTGACGACGGTTGGGGCGGCTCGGGCGATGCATGAGGGTGGCGTACGGGCCCGGGAGCAGCGGGGCCGCGTCGACAAGGTAGCCGCCACCCTGCTGCTGCAGGCGTACCTGGAGGGGACGGCGGCGTAGGGGGCGTCGGCCAGTTTAGCAATCGGCCGGCGCATGGCCCGGACACCCTGTTTGCGGGCACCTATCATGTTTGACATGGCCCGCTTGGTGGCTTATGATCGGGGCGTTCCGGCGGTCCCGGCGGGAGTATCCGGGTTGGCGCCGGACTTTGTCGCATTTGCACCGGTTGCGGATACCCCTTGGCGCAGGGGTGAAAGGTCGGGCGAAGACGGATGAAGATTTACCTGGATACGGCCAACGTCGACGAGATCCGCGAGGCGGCCAGCTGGGGCGTACTTGCGGGCGTCACGACCAATCCCAGCCTGGTGGCCAAGGAAGGCCGCGAGTATCGGGAAGTGATCCGGGAGATCGCGGAGATCGTGAAGGGGCCGATCAGCGTGGAGACGATCACGATGACGGCCGACGAGATGATCGAAGAGGGGCGGGAGCTGGCCAAGTGGGCCAAGAGCGCCGTGGTGAAGATTCCGATGGGCCGGGAAGGCCTGAAGGCGATTCATGGCCTTGCCTCGGAAGGGATCTCCGTCAACACGACGCTCATTTTTTCGGCGAATCAGGCGTTGCTGGCCGCCCGGGCCGGCGCGCGCTACGTGAGCCCTTTCCTGGGGCGGCTGGACGACATCAGTCATGACGGCACGGAGCTGATCGCCGACATGGTGGAGATCTTCGAGACGCATGACATTCCGACCGAGATTTTGGCCGCCAGCATTCGGCATCCCATTCATGTGATTCAGGTGGCGAGGCAGGGGGCCCACATCGCGACGATGCCGTTCAAAGTGCTGCAGCAGATGTGCGAGCACCCGTTGACCACGGCTGGGATCGAGAAGTTCAAGCAGGACTACGAGAAGATCCCGAAGCCGGTGGCACGGCAGGGGAAAGCCAAGAAGCGCTGATGTCGGCTTGCGGGCGAAAAAACTTGGATACGGCCGGAAAATGTTACTGGGGATGCTTCCCAGAGGGAGGTCGAACACCTCTACTTTTCGCTTCTGTACTGGATTTTCACTCTGTCTTCGGACCTGGACCCAAGGACCCCGGAGATCTGCAACCTTCTCGAACCGGCTTCGTAGTAACGGGAGAAGTCGGGCAGCTTGATAGCCTCTGAGCTCGAAAGGCCTTCGTGGAAAACGAAGATTACAAGCTCATCAAGCTCTGCCTGAAAGGCAAGAGAGAAGTCTTTGCCCAGCTGGTGGACAAGTACAACAAGCGGGTCTACAACATGGCGTATCGACTGACAAGCAATCCTGAGAAGGCGAAAGACATCGCTCAAGATGCCTTCATCAAGATTTACAAGTCGCTCGACCGCTACGACCCGAAGTACAAGTTCTCCAACTGGCTTCTCAAGACGGTCAGCAATCTGTGTATCGACTACCATCGGACGCGCGCCCAGAACACGGCGTCCCTGGAAGTCATCCTGTCGAGCGGCGCCGAGAACGCCATCCTGGCGCATCAGACGGCGATCAACACCACAGAGACCGAGCTTGAGGATCGTCTGGAGGCGGCTGAGCTTCAGTCCGTCATCCGCGAAGGGATCGAGCTGTTGCCGATCGATTACCGGGCCGTGGTGGTCCTGCGCCATATCCAGAACCTGTCGTACAAGGAGATTTCGCAGATGCTGAACCTCCCGATGGGGACGATCAAGGCCAGGATTCATCGAGCCCGGAAACTCCTAAAGGGTTATCTCGAGGGTCGTTTGCCAAAGGTCTGAGACGAGGTGAGCCAGATGCCTTCCTGCGAGAAGTACGAGGATCTGCTGCAGCAGTACCTGGACAAGGCTCTGGACAGCGCCCAAACCGCTGTCCTGATGAGCCATATCGAGGTCTGCTCGCGGTGCCGGCTTGATTTCAAGCTTTACTCGAAGATCGTCGCGGGTCTCGAAGAGATGCAGGACCTGACGCCGCCGGGTCGTCTGACCAGCGACGTCATGGCTCAGGTCGAGGGCCTGCCGGGCTTCGATGCCTACGTCCAGTCGCGCCAGCCCGCCCCCTGGTTCTGGGGCCTCTCGGCGGCCATGGCCGGTGCCATCGCCGTCGCCGGGTTCCTGATGCTGCGCGCCGGCTCCCCGACAGCGGTCATCAACCCGCCGATGATCGCCCAGCAGGACCAGCTCCCGGTCTTGCCCGCGCCCATCAGCAACATCGACATGGACTCCTCCCCCCGCGCCGCCGGCCAGCGCATCGTGCTCAACGTCGGTGGCGGCCAGGTGCAGGTCCAGAAGGCCAACAGCACGAAGTGGCAGCTCGCCAGCGCCCCCACCGACCTGGGATTCGGCGACAAGATCCGCACCCTGGACGGCGCCACGGCCCACATCGAGTACACCCAGGACAAGACCACGCTGAAGCTGCGCCCCAGCTCGCTCGTGCAGATCCTGGCCAACGCAGTCCGCGTCTTCCACGGCGACACCTGGATCCGAGTCGACAAGATCGGCAGCCACTTCCAGGCCGAGACCCCCAACGCCGTGGCCAGCGTCCACGGCACTCGCTACAGCGCCGAGGTTCACTACCCCGAGAAGATCGCCAGCTTCTACAAGGGCGATCTGGACGAGAACAAGGTTGCTCGCAAGTTCCTCGACCAGTACACGAAGAACTTGAGCGACTCGCGGATGAACGGCCTCTTCCCGATGATGGCCTATCCGATGCACGCCACGCCGGTCAGCCTGGCCGTGCAGGTCAACATGCTGCTCGACGCGCTCGATGCGACCAAGACCGTTCAGACCAACGTGCAGGTCTTCCAGAGCACGGTGAACGTGGCGAGCATCGACCCGGCTACCAACCGCGAGATCTCCAACGTCATCGTCAAGGAAGGCCACCAGACCTCCGTCAAGAACATGCAGCTCGCGAAGCTGACCCCGATGGCCGAGGACGACTTCGTGAAGTGGGGCCTGCCGGTAGATTCGAAGCTCCTGGCCCGCGTCGGCGAGGAGGTCTCCAAGCCAATCAACGAGGCCGGCATGACCCTCACGCCCGCCGGTGTCCGCCAGGTCCCGGCCAGCGACTCCACCGGGATGAAGATCGAAGCCGAAGGCCGCGGCAATCCCGGCTACGACGGCGTGGAGCGCAGGCAGTAGTCGTAAGAGTTCACTGAATAGCAACTTCGGAAGCTGCAGTTCGCAAAGCGCGGACTGCAGCTTCGTCATTCCGACCCCGGGACCGCCCGACTGTCCCGAAGGAAGGCTCCGCGCGTCCGCCCCGGCCGACTCTCCCGATTGACCCGCCCGCTCCCATCGGTTACGCTTGAATGGGCGCGAGCAGCGGAAACGCCGTGGCTCGCGCCGTCTGGCTCATGCGACAGCCCCCACGCCAAGCCTCGGTCACCCTCATGTCGATCGTCGTCATGGTGGTGCTGGGCATCGTCGTTATGGCCTACCTCTGGATCGGCCAGTCGAGCCAGAAGATGCTGCACCACATCTACTATCAGGAGAAGGTGCTGGCGATCTTCGAAGGGCTCGACGTCATCGCTCGCGGCGTCGTCCAGAGCGAGGGGACGCTGAAGAGCCTGCTCGACAACGAGCAGGGCAAAGCTGTCGATATCACCCAACAAGTTGTGGACCGAATGGACCGTTTCGGTCTTCTGGGCGAAGGCGAAGGCGGCGGCCAGCTCGCCAAGAAGTTCAAGGACTATCTCAAGGTCGAGGCCAGCCTCAAGAACCTCGAGAAGATGCCCGATTTCGCCAGCATCAAGGCAGCCGAACCCAAGGACGCCAAGTTGCCCAAGGCGCTGGCGGCCGTCGGCAGCCCCGAAGTCATGGGGCGTGTCGCCATTCGCATTCAGCTCACCGATTCCATCCAGTTGCAGACGCACAAACGCGATGGCAAGGACGAGTCCGCGTTTCTCATTCCCAAGCGCGACGTCTCGATGGAGTACGAATTCAAGCGCGCTCGCGTCGTCCCGCCCTTCTTCCGGCACTTTTCCCTTTGGGTGAAAAACGGAATCCCCGAGACCGAGCTTCCCGAGAGGTACGACGAGAAGGGCAACTACAACTGGTCCCAGAACCACCTGGACGGCAAGGACGCGCAGGGCGTCCTTTTCATCAAGAGCGGCGACGGTTACCCCTTCGGCCCCCAGAGCGACTTCCAGGGCGCCAGCCTGGCGGGCCAGTTCGCCAACAAGATTGGCTACATCTACCTGGGCGGCAAGAACAAGTGCCATCTCAATCTGATGGCCGGCGACATCGACAAGCAGGCCATCGGCTCCGAGACCTTCCACCTCTACCGCGGTGCCACCACCGACTTTTACAAGGTGTGGTCAACCGAGTTCAGCAACTTCATCGAGAAGTCCGAGGTGCAGCAGCCTGGCGTCGACGCCCCCGCCAATCCCAACAAGGGCAATTTCTTCCAGCGGGCCTGGGAGAAAATGGTACAGATCGGCAAGAACGCCATCGAGTGGCTCAAAGGTGCCGTGAAGCGTGCCCTGGAGCTGGACAGTCTCGAGCAGGGCAACAAGAACGCCCAGATGTCGAACGCCTTGCCGCTCTACTACGTCGTGCGCAAGGACTACGGTTACGCCATCGAGTGGGGCAACCCCTCCTACCAGCGCTTCGGCTTCGCCCAGGGTGGCGACGACAAGGCCCAGCAGACCATCGTCAGCTCCAGCCTCCATCTCTACGGCGCCAACACCGACGGAGGCGCCTTCGGAATCAAGGAGCCCGGAACCGACAAGCCGGTGGCCGGCGAACTCGCCAGTCCGACCTGCGTACTGGGAAACGTCTATCGCCGATGCCTATCGCTCTCGGGCTACAAGCAGCGCCGCAATGGCGACGGCAAGAGCACCTCCGTGGAACCCAGCAGCGATCGCAAGTTCGAGGTCCAGGCCGGCCCCATCGAGTACTTCAGGGACTACGACGACCTGGTCAAGCGGACGCAGGACCCGACCCAGGAGAAGGAGAAGAAGCCCATCTGGGTTTGGGACGCGCGCGTGAAGTGGAACATGGACCCCAACGCTCCCAGCGGCTCGGAGGGGAACGGCACCTATCTGCCGATATCGGGCGCGGGCCTCTTTGGCCGCATCATCCCGGGGTTGGCCAAGCTCTGGGAGGGCGACAAGGCACAGAAAGCCGTCGAGCTCTTCAACGCCTCGGTCGCCCCGCCCAAGGAGACGCAGAACGCCACGGAGCAACTGCTCAAGCTGAGCCCCCAGTCCGGCATCAACGTCGCGCACACCGCCGACATCGACATCTCCAACGCGATGTTCACCGTGGGCCTCAGTCCGGTATTCCAGATCCTGGGCCAGACCGGCTTCTTTACCAAGGCCGAGTACAAGCCCGGCGACGGCTATCTGTTCAACGGCACGACCACGGATAGCCTGGTGACGCCCTACTTCGAGGAGCTGCTTCGTTGCTTCTGCTTCACCGTTAGCGGCCTGGGCAGCCCCGACAAGGCGATCGAGACAATCCGCCAGGAAGCCGCAAAGCAGAACCAACCGGCGCTCTCCAAGGACATGGAGGATGCGATGCTGGCGGCGCTGAAGGGTGGAAGGCAGCGCTGGACGGACTTGATGGACAACAAGGACAACATCCGCGACAAGGTCTTCGTCAAGGAGCTCAAGCCCGACCAGATCAAGGACGAGAAGATGCGGAAATACTGGTCTGGTGAGAGCGCCAGCTCCGCCCCGGCCGCCGGTGGTCCGCCCGCCCCGACGTTCTTCCCCTTCTGCCTGCCGGACCCGTGGGACAAGACCGACAAGCCCCGCTCCTCGGCGAATCGCAACTTCCGCGAGACCTTCGAGAAATGGGTCACGAGCTGGCCGGTCGACAAGACCCGTTCGCCGGGCGAGTTCTTCAAGGCGTACTTCACGCCTCTGATGACCAATCCGGCTCGCGTGCTGCCGTACAACTACTCGCTGCGGTTCATGTGCTCGGACCTGCGGGAGATCTTCAGCCTGCCGTTTGCCGAGCGCAAGAAGCTCCTGATGGAGACGTTCCCGGCCGAGGTCACCGATGGCATCGGCTACATCGAGAAGGGCGAGAACGATTACCTCGATCCGGCCAACTATCCGACCAGCGGCAACGAGGCGCCAGTCGGAGACATGCCGCTCAACGACCCAGTGTTGCAGAAGATCCACGAGCTACGCGTGGAAAGCAAGGACAAGAAGCGGTTGCAGAACGCCTCCTATTTCATGGATGAGTACGGCTCGGGCGTGAACGTGCCCAGCGGTCCCAACACCCCCGACGTGTTCTTCGAGCGATCGTTCTGGCAGACCAAGGGCGGCGAAGGCTCCAGTGGCGGCGGGTCCTCCGAAGGCGTCATGACCTGGAGCGAGGCGCAGCGCCGGTTCCTGGTGCCCCAGGCCGGCGGCAAGAGCCTGCTCTACTTGAACACGATGCTCGGGATGGCCCAGGACAAGATCGAGCTGGGCAAGGAAGGCCCCGTGGAGATCCACGGCTCCGGAGCCATCATCGTCGACGGCTCGGGCGAGATCACGATCTTGAACGACATCATCGCCAGCAAGCCCGTCTTCCTGGTGGCCGACAAGATCACCATCGCGGGCAACTGCAAGGCCGTGCAGGCGGGTCTCATCGCCCACACCACCATCAGTCTCGCCGGGGCCTCGACGGATCCGCTCTACATCTACGGAAACGTGGTCTGCGGGACCTGGGACAAGTCCTCCTTTACCCGCACGGGCCGGCGCCTGATTGCCTACAATTCCGAGTTCAAGAACCTGGATCAGTTCATCACCAACATCGAGCCGCGGATCCGCAAGTTCAGCTCCGCGGACAACTGACACGTGAGACTTCGCAAGGTCAAACGAGGCTTCAGCTTTCTGGAGCTGTTCATCGGGATCGTGATCCTGATGGCCGGCGTCATCCCGATCTTCTGGGTGATGTCGGGCACTTCCAAGGGGGCCAAGCTGACGGTCCAGCAGGTGCAGGCGACCAACCACGCTTCGAACCTGCTGGAGGCGATCCGGGCTGCAGGCTTCGACGCCGTAAGCCAGTTCCCGCAGGTGATGGTCCAGATGGAGGGCGCCGCCGGAGCCTGGAAGTTCCCGGAAGAAGCCGCAGCGCTCAACTGGACCCAGATCGCCCAGACGGCACAAACGGAGGAACAGAAGAAGGCGTTCGAATCGTTCCGACTGGCCTTCTTCGACGGCAAAGACCCGATCGTGCCGCCGATGGAGGATAACTATCGCCGGTATCTGGTCGTGCAGGGCTCGAAATCCGCCGCCCAGCCGAGCGAAGGAATGGAAGACCCGACCCACGCGCAGCACGCGAGCGCCGACGACGGGATGATCGGGGTCATCGTGCGGGTCGAGTGGACCAACCGATCGGGTGACAAGCCCGAGGAGCGGGTGCCTCAGTACGTGGAGCTCCGGACCGTGCTGGGCGACCCGTACCGGTTCCTGGGAGGCGGACAGTGAGGCGGTCGAGCGGATTCACGCTGATCGAGACGGTCTTCGTCATGGCCGTCGTGTCGATCGTGATGGTCGTCATGATTCAGATGTTCAGCGGCGTGCAAAAAAATGTGGGACGCGCGGAAGAGACGCTCGACTTCCTGCGCAAGGCCAGCATCCTGCTCGACCGTGTGCGCACGGATATCCGAAGTGCCGGACGCGGCACCACGGTGAGTCCGAGCAAGGCTGCGACGACCATCAAGCGCGAGGCTCCCAGCGGGAAAGGCGATTCCTCCGTGGAGCAGACCATCACCTACGAATTCAACGAGGAGGGGCGCTTCGTGACCCGGACCGTGAAGGGCGGCAAGAATGAGGGCAGCGAGACCTTCGGGACGTCCGGGGCGAAGGTCGGCTTCATCACGGAGTTTCAGATCGCCTCACGCCATCCGCGGATTACCGTCAGCAACGGCCGGTTCACAAAGGAAGTCGACGTGGAAGGCTTCTACGAGGTGCGTCTGAGTTTCGCCAACGAAGAAGAGCTGAAAATGGTGCAGGGGGGAGGCAAGCCACGGTCCGTCCACAGTTTCCGTGCCCTGGCGGCCAAGCGCGCCCCGGAAGTCCGCGACGACCTCGGGAAGCGGAACCACTAGGTGTCATGCGGGGCGGGCCAGACCCGGGCCGAGCCTCTCGGTCCTCG
>JACQFU010000521.1 GCA_016199905.1 Candidatus Wallbacteria bacterium | reverse complement strand
CTACGGCAACAAGAGCCCCGAGGTCGTCACGCGCTACAGCTTCGAGAACACGCTCTTCCTCCTCGACCGCAACGTGAAGATGGTCGTCGTCGCTTGCAACACGGCCACGGCCGACGCCCTGGAGCGCCTCCAGCGGCACTTCAGCCGGCCCATCCTGGGCGTCGTCGAGCCTGGCGCACGCCTGGCGGCCGAGCGAAGCGTCTCCGGCAAGATCGGAGTTCTGGGAACAGTGGGCACGATTTCGAGCGGGGCCTACGAGACCGCGATCCACCGCTACCGCCCCGATGCCGAGATCCATGCTCAGGCCTGTCCCCTGCTGGTGCCGCTCGTGGAGGAAGGCTGGCTGGAGCATCCCGCGAGCAAGCTGATCGTGGCCGAGTATCTCGAGCCCATCCTGGCCCGGCAGATCGATGTGCTTCTCCTGGGCTGCACCCACTACCCACTCCTCAAGGAACTGATCGCGGCTCAGGCGGGTCCCCGAATCGAGGTGCTCGATAGCGCCCGCGCCATTGCCGCCGTGGTGAAAGAACAACTCGAGGGCGCAGGCCTAGGTCGCCAGGGTCCGCAGGGCACGGTGCAATTCTTCCTCTCCGATCGTCATCCGCACTTCAAACGGCTGGGCGAACGCTTCCTGGACGCAAGCATCGAACGCATCGATCTGGTCAGCTACTGAAGCGGCCGCTGACCGGCAGCCGAGGGACTTGCGGCATTCGCCGATTACTCTGCCACCGGCTACTCTCATCTATGCCCCTGCCACCGGAGTCGAACCTTCCAGCGGCCGTCGTCCATCCCGCGTGGGCGGGAGAGCCAGGCGACGGCGGTTCCTACCGCAAGCGAGGACTCACTTCGTATCTGGCCGGCCTGGCGGGCGCGAACTTCCAGGAGGTGGTGCTGTCCTGCGGGAGCAGCCGTCTGACCAGGGGCGCGCGGTCCCTCGTCGACCTCGCCGACTTTGCCCTGAGAACCAGAGCCCGGGCGGTCCTGTTCTTCTATCCTGCCTTGCCGCTGTTCCATCCAGCCTCGGGCTTCAAGTTGCCGGCGCTGGCCGTCTGGCTCGCGGTGGTGCGATGCACCTTGCGCGGTCGCGGCGTCCGGATCGTGCTCGACGTCGAAGACCTTCCGGAGCCTCAGCATCGCGAACTCTTTGACGTCCCTCACTCCGCCGGCCTCGCAACGATCTCGACCGCCGAACGCTGGTTGGGCCGATTTGCCGACGAGGTCTGGATCCCATCGGTGTCGCTGGGAGATCGTTGGCGTGAGGCGACCGAGCGTCCCGGTCAGCCCTTGCGCATCGTGCCGACCGGCGCCGAAAGGCAGGCGGCGCCGGCCCCAAACCGCCGGAGGCCGGGAATCCGATTCCTCTACGCCGGCACGCTGGCGCGCGAGCAGGAGCGGGGAGTCGAGCGCCTGCTCCGGGACTTTCAGGCAGCCGCCGCGCGCGCGACTCCGCCGGCCAAGTTGGTACTGGCTGGCCCGGGAGGCGACTGGTTGCGCAAGCGCGCTCTCGGCGATCGCGTCGAGCTCGCGGGCGCTCTGGAAGCCGAGCAAGCCGAAGCCCTGGCCGCCGGTTGCGATTGGGGATTGGTTCCGTACCCGGAGCGCGGGTACTTTCACGACGTGTTTCCCGCCAAGCTCTCGTTCTACACCGCGTGCGGCCTCCCGGTGCTCACCACGAACCTGCGCGAGACCGCCGCAGCCGTCCGGCGTCACGGCGTGGGAAGGGTCGCCTCGGAGGGCGACTGGGCACGAGTGCTGGCGGAGCTGGCGTCGTCGCCGCCACCGCCGCGCGTGGCCTGTCCATGGCTCTGGGCGGATCTGCTGGGCGAGGTCGTACCTCCCCGAGAGTCCGCCCCGGAGCGCGATCCGCAAGATCCCGGGAATCGTATCGGCGCTTGCGTTCCCAACCGACGACATGTATGATCGGGGCCGTAGTCGACCATGCCCGTCTCTTCACGGGCGCTCCAAAAGCAGGAGGAGGAAAACTGGTTGAAGAAGATCAAAGTCCTGATCTGCGATGACTCGCGCATCATGCGCAAGCTCATCTCCAACGTAGTGGAGGCAGACGAGCGCATCGAGGTGGTCGGGCAGGCCGAAAACGGCGTGGATTGCCTCGAAAAGATCGTGCAGTTCCAGCCGGATGTCGTGACGCTGGACCTCAACATGCCCGTGATGGACGGTCTGACGGTCCTGCGCGAATCGAAGGTGCGCGGGCTGAACACCACTTTTCTCGTTGTCTCCTCGCTGGCCAAGAAGGACGCGCAGATAACCATCGACGCCCTAACCGAGGGCGCCATCGATTTCATCCTGAAGCCAAGCCAGGCATTCAACATCGCCTAGATGGGTAAGGAGGTCATCGAGAAGATCCTCATTGCCTCGATGAACCTGCGCAAGGCACAGGACGCGGGCTCTGTCGCCACGGTCGCCGCTGCTGTCCAGGAGCCCGCGGCGATGCCGCAGGTCACCCCGGGCGAGCAGCCACCGCCTGCCGTCCCATCGGAAGGAACACCCGCCGCGGCAGCTCCGACCCAGCCGACCGGCCCGGCGGCCAGTTCCAACCTCGAGGCTGCGGCCATGAGAATGATGCAGCAGCGCCAGCAGACGGCGGCCGCCGCCACTGCCAGCACTGCCGCAGGTCTTCAGGTCGAACAGAAGTGGCACAAGGCAGACGTCAGCATCATCGGTGGCTCCTCCGGTTCCATCCAAACGCTGGTAAAAGTGATCCCCTTTCTGCCGGCGGCCTTCGAAAGGACGCTCGTCATCGTCCTGCATCTGCCCCCCTTCTTCACGACTCAGTTCACCCAGCAGCTCTCGCACAAGTGCGCGGTGCCCGTATGCGAGGCCGCCGATGGTATGAAGGTCGAGTCCAAGCGCGTCTATCTGGCGCCCGGCGGAGAGAAGAACCTGGTCCTGCAGAGGATCGACACCGGTGACGTCGTCTTCCGATTGCTGGAAAACGAAGCCAACATGCTCTACACGCCCTCCATCGATCTGGTGATGAGCAGCACTGCGGAGGCCTACAAGAACACATGCCGGGGTATCTTGATCAGCGGAACCGGCACGGACGGTGTCGAGGGTCTGCGCAGTATTCGCAACTGCGGCGGCGCGACCTATGTCCAGGACAAGGCGACGGCAATCGCCAACCAACTCCCCTTCGCGGCACTCAAGGCTGGCGTGGTGGACAAGGCCCTGTCCATCCAGGACATGCTCGACTTGCTGGCCGTCTGAGGCCAGCTTGATGGCCTCCCTTTTTCTGGCTGGGACCAGCTCGGACACACCTGGAGGATCAGTGGGCAATAAGAAGAGCAGCAGCTCCGGCAATGGCGCGGAGGCAGCGCAGAGCAGCGGCAGCGGCGCCCAGGACGCCGAGGAGCGCGTGCTGGCCATCGAAACGGTCGACCTCGTCAAGGAGTACTGGGACCGGGAGGCGTCGTTCTTCATGAAGCGCAAGAAGCGCGTGGTGGACAACGTCAACCTGCAGATCCGCCAGGGCGAGGTGTACGGGTTTCTAGGGAAGAACGGCGCGGGCAAGACCACGACCATCAAGATGATCCTGGGCCTCACGTTCCCCACGTCAGGGGCAATCCGGGTGTTCGGCCGCTCCGGCGACAACCCCGAGACCCGGGCCATCATCGGCTTCGCGCCCGAGAAACCCAGCTTCTACCCCCACTTGCGGGCCGGCGAGCTGAAGCCCCACGACCAAAGGCACCTGATCACACGCCTGGCGCCCGCGGATTACGATCCGCAGGCGACCTGCCCCAACTGGATCGAGTTCCT
>JACQFU010000520.1 GCA_016199905.1 Candidatus Wallbacteria bacterium | reverse complement strand
TTCCAAGGGGACGAGTCCCCCTGGTGCGGGTGTGGGCGCTAAGCTCCCGCCAGGAAAGCGGAAATGCTACAATGCAAGTCGCGCGCGAGAGCCGTTCGGCAGCTCTCGATGCCGATCGACCTTCAGTGCGACGGGTCCTGCGAGAATCCGAACCCGAATCCGATTTGATGCGAACCCTTTCTCTTTGCCATCCCGTATCGCCCGATCCCAGCAGGGCTGCGTATCCCTTGACGACGGTGTCCCCATCGAAGCAAGGCTCGGAGGCCGCGCAGGACGGCGATCTGCGGATCGAGCTGGACAACGGGCCGCACTGCGCGAATTGTACCTACTGGTTTGGCGCTTACGAGCAGGTGGAGACGCGTCTGTTTTGCGCGGAGCTTCGTAGCGGAATGACCGTCGTCGACGCGGCAGCCAACATCGGCAAATACACGCTGGTGGCGGCGAATCGGCTCGGGCCTGACGGCAAGGTGTTCGCTTTCGAACCGGTCGACTCGACCCGGGAGCAGCTCGAGAGGAACGTGCGGCTCAATGGTGTCCAGGACCGCGTCGAGGTCTTGGCCTATGCGCTGGGTGCGGTGGAGAAGGGCAACCAGAACCGGCTGCTTGCCGAAGGGGGAGAGAGCCTCGTGAACTGTTCCGGCGAGCCTCCGGCCGGTGCGCCGGCGCAGCAGGTCCAAGTGACGACGCTGGACCGCTTCTTGGCAGAGCGCGGCATCGACCGAGTCGACGTGCTCAAGCTGGGCACCGAGGGCTTCGAGCTGGACATCTTGCGCGGGGCCCGAGAGCTGCTGGCTCGATGCCACCCGATCTTGCTGCTCGAGCTGGTGGACAGCCACCTGCAGCGGTGCGGCCAGAGCCTAGCCGAGCTGAGAGAGTTCTTGCTGGAGATGGGCTATTGCCAGGCCGCCTTCGTGGACCGCGGGCTCCGGCCGTCCGACGAACTGTGTCCGCAACCCGAGGGCAACGGCCTCTACAAGGCCGCTGGCAAGTAAGGCCGCCTGTCTGCGACGCGGCCTCATCCCCCCTGGAGCTTCGCCCTGGCGGCCGCCAGCACGGCGTCCAGGTGCTCGCCCGCGACGCCGCCCTGGGCCTGGACCGGGTTGCCACCGCCCTTGCCTCCGAAAGGTCCGACGGATGCTTTGAGTAGGACCGACATGTCGGGAGCCACCGCCGCGCCTCGCGCAAAGAGCAAGCTGCTCCTTTCGCCGCCCGCGCCGCCCAGAAATACGACGGCGGGTTCCTTCACCAGCGCCTCCGCCAGCACCTTCAACTCCTCGATCCCGTGTCCGTCGCCCAGCCGGTGGACGACCAGCGCCAGGCCGCCCGCCAGACGCGGCGCAGCCTCCAGCAGTCCCCGGGCCTCGTGCCGCAGCAAGTCGGCCCGCGACCGTCGCAGCGCCCGGACGGCCTCCACGTGGTCGTCGGCCAGCGCCCGGACCTTCGCCTCCATGCCCTGGTCCCGAACGCTGAAGGTCTCGGCCAGACGGTTCACGGCGCGGTTCTTCCACCGGTAGTCGGCAAGCGCCCGGTTGCCGCAGAGGAACGTGACGCGCGTCATTCCCTTGTAGTGTTCCCAGCGGCGGAGCTTGACCATCCCTACCCGGCCCGTGCTGGGACAATGTGTGCCGCAACACGGGCTGTTGTCGAAACCCTCCACCCGCACGACCCGGATGTTCTCGTCGACCTGGGGCGTCTTGCGGAGAGTCAAAGTCTCCAGTTCATCCAATGAGGGGTAAAAACAGTGGATGGGACGGTCCTCGCGGATGACCCGGTTGACGAGATCCTCGGCCTGGTCGGCCTCCTCCTCCGAAAGCGCCGGTCGGGTGAGATCGATCGTGCAGTCGAGCTCCCCGATCCGCATGGACACCGTCGGCGTCCCGATGGCTGCCAGGAACGCCGCGGAGAGCAAGTGCTGGCCCGTGTGCTGTTCCATGTGATCGCGGCGCCGGGCCTCGTCCACCAGCCCCTCGGCTTCCTCGGCCTCGAGCGGGCCGTCCAGCAGGTGCAGGACGCGCTCCTTCTCCTCCCTCACCGCCAGGACGCGCCGGCCGCCGAGCGTTCCCTGGTCCGTGGGCTGGCCGCCGCCTTCGGGATAGAAGCATGTGCGGTCCAGCTCGACGGCGTAACCGGCGCCTTCTGCCCGGCAGGACAACACGCGCGCCTTGAAGTGAAACAGGAACGGGTCCTGGTAGTATAGCCGAACGGTCATCGGGTCACCTCCGGGTCACTTGTCCCACACGTGGCGAGCGCGCCCGTATCCGCGGCCTGTGTAGGCCAGCCAGGCGGCGGCCCGGGCCTCCAGCAGCGCCCTGGCGGCGGCGCGGTCTGCGGCGTCTGAGGCGCCGCGGCGGAAGAGGAGGAACCCGTCCCGGGCCAGGACGAGTCCGTACCGCTTGTCGGTCAGCAGGCCGCGCGCGGCTTCCACGAATCGGGGAACCTTCACCTGCAACGTGTACTCCAGCCAGAAGAGCTTGAACTCGGGACGGTCGCGGTACGCTTCCGTCAAGTCGAGAAGCACCAGCTCCACCTCGCCCACGCGATCGGGGAACTGATAGAGCTGCATGCGGTCGGTGAAGTGGCTCGCCAGGTTGAACTGGGCCGACAGCGACCCGCCGGGCGGCACCTGCGCGCGCACGTCCCCGATGAGTCGCTCGTGGTCGCCGACCGCGTAGT
>JACQFU010000030.1 GCA_016199905.1 Candidatus Wallbacteria bacterium | reverse complement strand
TCGCCGGCTTGCCGGGCGGAGGCCTCAACAAGGCCTACGAGTGCATCGATCGCCACGCGCTGGGACCTCGCCGGGGAAAGATTGCGCTCCACTGGGAGGGGCGCGACGGGCACACGGAAACCTACACCTTCGCCGAGTTGAAGAACCTGACGGACCGATTCGCGAACGTCCTGAGAGTCCTCGGTGTAAGAAAAGGCGAGCGGGTTTTCGTTTTCCTGGAGCGCATTCCCGAGCTCTTCGTCGCCATCTTCGGCACGCTCAAGCTCGGCGCGGTCGCCGGGCCGCTCTTCAGCGCCTTCGGGCCCGACGCGATACGAGACCGTCTCGCCGACTGTGCGGCCAAGATCCTCGTCACGAGCCCGGAACTGCGCGGTCGCGTGGAGGAGGTCAAGGGCGAGCTCCCCTCGCTGGAGCACATCATCATCGTCGACAAAGGCGGCCGCGAGGCGACTGCGCTCAAGCACTACGAGATCGACTACTACCGCGCGATGGAGGCCGTGAGCGACCGCTTCGAGCTGGAGCCCACCTCGCCCGACGACTACTCTATCGTCCACTACACCTCCGGGACGACCGGCAAGCCCAAGGGCGCCGTCCACTGCCACAAGGCAATCCTTGGCCATTACCTCACGGCGCGTCACGTGCTGGACCTGCACGAGGACGACGTCTACTGGTGCACGGCCGATCCGGGCTGGGTCACCGGAACCTCGTACGGCATGTTCGGGCCCTGGTCCATCGGCGTGCCGCTGGTGTTCTTCGAAGGACCGTTCAGCGCAGAGGGCTGGTACCGCGTCCTGGAGAAGTACAAGGTGACGGTCTGGTATACGGCCCCCACGGCCATCCGGATGCTGATGAAGGCGGGCGATGAGGTCGTCAAACGCTTCGACCTCTCCTCGCTGCGCCACATGTGCAGCGTCGGCGAGCCGCTCAATCCGGAGGCCATCTACTGGGGCGAGAAGGTCTTCGGCCTGGTGTTCCACGACAACTGGTGGCAAACCGAAACCGGCTGCATGCAGATATCCAACCTTCCCACGATGAAGGTGAAGGCCGGCTCGATGGGGCGGCCGCTGCCCGGCGTCACGGCGGCGGTGCTGGACGACCGCTTCAATCCCCTGCCCAACGGCAGCGAGGGTTTGCTGGCCTTGGCCCCCGGCTGGCCGTCGCAGTTCCGCATGTACTGGAACCGCCCCGACGTCTACGACTCGCGCTTCAAGAACGGCTGGTACCTCACGGGCGACCGCGCGCGCATCGACGAGGAAGGCTACTTCTGGTTCATCGGGCGAGCCGACGACGTCATCAACACCGCCGGACACCTCGTTGGACCTTTCGAGGTGGAATCTGCGCTCATCGAACACCCCGCGGTCGCCGAGGCCGCCGTGATCGGCAAGCCCGACGAGGAGAGAGGCGAGATCGTCAAGGCCTTCGTCAGTCTGCGCGCCGGCTTCGTTGCCAGCGAAGAGCTGGAGAAGGACATCAAGAACTTCGTGCGAAAGAAGCTCGCCGCCCACGCCTACCCTCGCGAGATCTCCTTTCTTCCCGCTCTTCCCAAGACCCGCAGCGGCAAGATCATGCGCCGTCTCCTCAAGGCCCTCGAGCTAGGCCTCCCCGAGGGCGACACGAGCACCTTGGAAGAGTAGTGCCCGCGGCCTATGTCCGAACACTCCCTGCGCCGCGAGATCGCCGAGATCTGCCGCCGTCTCTACGAGCGCTTCTACCTGGTCGCAACCGACGGCAACGTCAGCGCGCGGCTCGGCGAGGACCGCGTCGTGGCCACTCCGGCAGGGGCGAACAAAGGATTCCTGACCGCCGCCGACCTGGTCGTCACCGACCTGGACGGCAAGAAAGTCTCGGGGCCCGGCAAGCCGTCGAGCGAGCTGGCGATGCACACGCGGACCTACCGCGAGCGGCCGGACGTGAGGGCCGTCGTGCACGCGCATCCGGCGACGGCCACCGCCTTCGCCTGCGCCGGGCTGCCGCTGGATGCCTGCCTGATGACCGAGGCCGTCGTCGGCCTGGGCGCGGTGCCGCTGGCGCCGTTTGCCGTCCCTTCCACCCAGGAGGTACCGGACTCGATCGCGCCGCTGGTGCGACAGAGCGATGTGGTGCTGCTCGCAAACCACGGTGTGCTCGCTGCCGGCGCCTCGCTGATGGACGCCTACAACAAGATGGAGGGAGTGGAGCAGTTCGCGAAGGTCCTGCTCTTCACGCGAGTCCTGGGCGGACCCAAGTTGCTCACCAGCGAGCAGGTCACCCGGCTCGAGGCTTTGCGCGAACGCTACGGCTTGGCCGGCAAGCAGATGAGCTGCTCGGGCTTTGGAGGCTCCGCCGCCGCCTCGTCTGAACGCGAGACCCTACTCGATTCCATTGCGCTTCAGGTCATGCAGTCCCTGGCGCGGCGGTCCTGATTAGACCGTGGCCGGCGCCCGGGCAGCGGCCCCCACGCAGGAGATGACTTCGAGTGGATTGAAGGTCGTGCCCCAGGTGCGCTGGGGGATGCCTTCGCGGTCGCAGTAGACGATCGCCGGCAGCTTCGCCACTCCCAGCTTCGATACCAGGTCGCGCACGCCCGGCGTGCGGTCGGAAAGAAAGAGCGCTGTCGCGCTGTTGCGCAGGTCGGGCTCCATCGCGACGGCTGTCCTCAGAAGGATTTCGCTCGTCAGCGAATCCTCCGAGTAGAGGACCAGAACCGAGGGGAGCTTGTACTGCCGGCACCACGCCCATCTCTCGACGGGGTCGGATGGCCGCTCCAGAAAAATGCCGCCGTCGTACGGCAGGGCGAGGATCGAACGGGCGAAGTTCTTGAAAGCGCTGAGCATGGTCAGGGGTCCCTCCGATGCGAAGCCGTTATACCCCGGCGCCGGCACCCGTCGCAACCGCCCGCTAGTGGATACCCGGGGAGATGTCCGAATTCGAGACTCGAGACGGACAGACTTGAGAGTCCGACTGAGAGGCCGAAAACGCGAGACTGCAAACAGGAGACCGGCCCCCAACCGTAGCGCCCATCTCTACTCTGTAATCTCCTGTCTCCTGTTTCTCGGTCGGATACTCAAATCTCCCGGTCTCAAATCTCCGGTTTCAGATCCGAAATCGTCTTTCCTCTTCTCCTCCCCCCTTTCACCGCATCGTGTAGACGCCCCCCTGTTGCCCATAGGCGACGTCCTGGGTGCCGCCCGAGCGGTAGCGGCGATAGGCCTGAAGGTTCTTTCGGATCTCGGCATCGGCCGGAGTGTAGGATGCCAGAACTCCGAAGAGCGCCTCGGCAAACGCGGTCATCCGAGAGTCACGGCTGTGCAGGATCGCCAGGTTGTTCAAGGCGATCAAGTCGCTCGGGTCCTGCTGGAGCCGCTTTGTCAGGTGCTCTATCTCGGCGGTGGGAGCGCGCAAGGACGAGGTCTTCACGGGCGACTTTGAGGGCGCCGGACTCGGCGTGGGAGTCGCCGTCGTCCCCTCGTCGTCCTGAAGCTCGTCCTTCTCGGGTGGAGCCGCTGCCGGAGGCATCATCCCGTGCAGCGCCGCCCCCGCTCCGGGCTGCCCGCTTAGCCTGGCCAGCGCCTCCGCCGCGCCGGCGATGGGGGGAGTGCAGTTTGCCGCGGCCCCCAGTTCGGCGATTGCCTTCTGTTTCTCGCCCAGCTTCTCGTGCAACAGCGCCAGTTGGTATCGCGTCATCGCGTCGTCGGGCCGCGACGCCAGAGCGGCCTCGAGGTTCGCCGCCGCCGGAGCGTACCTTCCCTTCTCGGCCTGCAGCATCCCCATCAGAAGGTGCGCGTCGACGCATCCCGGCGCGGCCGCGACCGCCGCCTGGAGCTCCGACATGGCCGCTTCCCATTGACCCTTGCGTTGCATCACCGCGGCCAACTGAAGGCGCAGCTGCGGGTTGTGTGGCTCGGCGGCGACGGCCGACCTCAGAGTCGCCTCCGAGTCTAAAGGGAGTGATGGCCACGGCGTGAGCTGCGCTTGGCTCGCCCCGATCGTGATGCCGCCCAGCTGGCCGTGGACTGCCACGGCCGCAGCCGCCCGTCTCTCCGCGGCGCCTGCTGAGGCCACCGCCGTGGCTTGCGCCAGGGGCGTCCCGGGGGCGCCCGGGGCCTTTGCGCCTCCGGCTCCAGGCGCCGCGATGTACCAGGTGGTGGCAGAGGCTGCCACGGAGGCCAACGCCACGAGAGTCCAGCGGGGTCGGATGTACACGGTGCCTCCTCGACGAAAGACCGGGCCGGAAGTGAGCCGGTCCCGTCAAAGACTTCGGCCAATTTGTGCCGATAACTTAACGGTCTTGTGAGGGTCCGGGCCCGCCCACCCCACTTGGATTCAATCCATCTTTCGAGGAGTTTCTCCGAATGTCCGAAGCCTGGTCCTTCAATGCCAGCCACCTGACGTGGCCGGACTTCGCCGTCGTGGCGGTCTTCGTCGCGTTGCTCTTCCTCGTCGGGTACTTCGCCGGCCGCGACGAGGAGAGCACGGACGACTTCTTCCTGGGCGGCCGCAAAGTGCCCGTCTGGGCGGCCTGTCTTTCGTTCGTGGCGACCGAGATCAGCGCCCTGACCATCATCTCGGTGCCCGCCACCGCCTACCGCGAGAACTGGCAGTACGCCCAGCTCTTCATCGGGTCGGCCCTTTCGCGGATCGCGATCGCCTACCTGTTCATCCCGGCGTTCTACCGGTTCGATTGCACGACCATCTACGAGTTCCTCGGCATCCGCTTCGGCCAGCAGACCCAGACGGCTGCCAGCTGCTTCTTCTTCGTGACGCGGCTGCTGGGCAGCGCCGTGCGTTTGCTGGCGGCCTGCATGGCGGTGAAGATCCTCTTCGGCTGGAACCTGATTGCCACACTGGTCTTCTTCACCGTGGTGAGCATCGTCTACATCGCTCACGGCGGAGTGAAGGCGGTCGTCTGGACGAACGTCGTGCAGGCGGTGACCTTCATCGGCGGAGGACTCGCCACCATCGCGTACATGCACTGGGTCGTCCCGGGCGGGCTGGGGGCGATACTGCGCCTGTGCGCCGCTTACGGCAAGACGGACTCGTCGACTGGGGGCCCGGGCTCTTCGGCGCCGGATTCGCGCAGGCCGTCCTCACCGACCCGAACCTGGTCTACGTCGCCATCGCCAATGGATTCGTCGGGTCTCTTGCAGCCTTTGGCACCGACCACGACCTGATGCAGCGCCTGCTCACCGTCGAGACTCGCCGGGAGAGTCAGCGAACGATGGTGCTCACCATCTTCGGCAGCTTCACGGTGATCTTCATCTATCTCACGGTCGGGGCCGGACTGTTCGCCTTCTACACGCATCACCCCGGTCCGCTCGGCATGGCCCCCAAGCTCGACGAGGTCTTTCCGAATTTCATCAACCAGTCGATGCCCGTGCTCCTGCGCGGATTGATGCTGGCCGCCATCATCCTGGCCAGCATCGACTCGCCTCTGGGGTCGCTGGCTGCGAGCTTCGTCAACGACATTTACCGGCCCGTGCTGCGGCCCGGCAGGCCGGACGCTCACTACTTGCGCGTGAGCCGGGCGGCGGTGGTCGTGTTCGGCTTGGTGCTGGCCGTGCTGGCCTATGGTTTCAGCTACGTGGACAGGCTGCTCTGGTTGGCCTTCAAGATCGGGGGAGTGACCTTCGGATCG
>JACQFU010000029.1 GCA_016199905.1 Candidatus Wallbacteria bacterium | reverse complement strand
CGCTGCCCTGGCGTCCCGAACGGTCGTCCGCGCTGCGTCGCTCGGCGCCGGGCGGGCTGGACCGCGACGCTCGTCGAGCGGCCGAAGGCCTGGAAAGGCAACTAACGCGCGCTTGGCGTCGGTGCGAACCCCCGTCCTGTCTGTGGCCCCGCACCTACTCCCGGTTCTTCAATCCGGGATTGGACCAGCCGTGGGTCCACGGCGTGCCTTGCGCTGTCGCCCCCATCCACGAGATGCCCGAGCTGGGCTACGGACTCGCGGAGGCCCGAAACGCCCAGGCTAGCGTGCTGCCCTAGCCCCGAGAAGTGGAGACCGGAGACATCGCTGCCTCCGGTTTCGCTCCTTCAACCTTTCATAGCCGCCGGACGATCTTTTTTTTCGCCCGTGCTCCGTGAAGCCGTTTCGTTGGATCAGGGATTGGGTGTCTGCTTGTTCAAAAGTCCTCGGATGCCGCTGCCGGTTTCGGAGGCGCGGGCGGTGGGCTGGGCAACCGGGCCGGCGTCCTTGCCGAGCAGGCCGCGAATGGCCGCGTCGTCCTCGGCCGCCGTCGCGCCGTAGAGGGCCTTGAAGCGAGCCTCTCGCGTGACCGGGGGCGGGGTCGTCGGGGCGGGGGCAGCCGCTGCCTGGTAAGGCAGAACCAGCTTGCCTTCCTGGGCCAGCTTGACCAGCGGGGCCGGCTGCGTCAATTGCACCAGCTTGGCCTCGACCTGCATCTTGACGAGGGGTTGGTCGGCGAACACAGCGGCGCTCGAGATCAGACCCAGTGCCACAGCCAAAATTGCTTGTCGGTTCATCGTCGGCCTCCTCGTTTCAGCGGATGCAAGAATTCTAAGGACGAGGCAGCGAACGTCAAGCCCATGGCCCAGGATTTCTCGAGCAGCCCAAAGCCGGTGGGCACGAGCCGAGGACCCATTCCCCTCTTCAGCTCGTGGCGGGAATTCTGACCGCGCCGCCCGGGATCTGGCTATTGGGGTCCACGACAGTGACGGCCGGCGTGACGATGAAGCCGGGCGTGTCGACCGTGTAGGCGACGAACTGAGTGCTGTCGGAGGGATGCAAGGGACTGGTGTCCCGGCTGGTGCTGCGGCCGGCGATGGTGAAGCCGAAGCTGCCCGATTGTGCTCCCGGCGGCACCCTAACTCGAATGACGCCCGTGGCCTCGGTCACGGCGACTTCGGCTGTGCCGTTGCCCTGAAAGACGAAGCGCGCGTAGCCCTTCGGAAAGACCTCGCCGGCGCCCTGGACGGTGATGACGGTGCCGATGGGACCGGAGGCCGGGGAGACCGAGTTGGACGCCAGCAGCTTCGTCTGGCGGTTGTCGGGCAAGTTGGCGAGCGGATCGACCGTGGGCAGAAGAGAACTGGTGTCGCTGGCGCATCCCCCGATCACGCCAAGGAAGAGAAGCAGGCAGACAGGCAGCACAGCGAAGGCGCCGCCCAAGGCGCGGAAGATCCGCGCCACGCGTTTGCGTTTCTTTCGTGGAAACAGGTCCGGCCTGAGGTTGCGCAATCCGCCTTTCATAGGACACTCACCCCGTAACGACCATCATGCCCGGCGATACGACGACTTCGCGGATCTTCACGTTGCACCGCTGCAGTTCCAGTAACTTCTCGAGCGTGGCGATCGGGTTGATCCGGCCGGCCACCATGTCCATCAGAAATCCCGGCAGCGGCAACCATCCGACGCTGACGTAATCCGGGATGAAGTGCACTTCCCGCTCTCTGCGAGCGGCCAGGGAGCCCTTGAGTCGGAACGGAGAGTTGAACAAGCCGGCCCGCAGGTGACCGTCGAGAATCACCTCGCCATCGCCCAGCTCCAACTTCGGCGGGTGGTCCTTGGCGAGCTTCTTCTTCCCCGAGATGAGCCAGTTCAGCCCCACCTCGGTCACCGTGATGCGGTAGGTGAGCCGATCGGCCGAGAAGACCCGGATCTTGCCTGAGTTCCTGAGAAGGGGGAGGTCGATGGCGAATTGCTTCAGATCGATCGTCGCGGCCTCGATAGGCATCCCCTTCACGATGGTCTTGTCGACCCGGAGTCGCAAGCTGGAGAAGCGGCCTTGCAGGGTATCGGAGGCCGAGCCGGAGCGGATCTCCACTTTGCAGGAGTTTGGAGGCTCGAAGAAGCTGCGGATGGCGTGCTCCAGCAGTTCTGCGGGCGGCTTCTGGTGGACCGCGGCGTCCTTTCTCGGCGTGGATGTTGTTCCGCCGTCGGCAGCCAAGGGCCTACCTCCCAGGAGGACGAACAGGATGATAGCAAAAGACGTGATGGCTCGACGCATCTTGTACTCACGTACATCGGATGGCCGAGGCCGGCTGTTTAGGTCGGGTCTCCTCAAGTCGCTTCGCATGAGTGTCGAAGGGATCGAATAGATCGACCACTCGTTCTCGGGAGGGTATGTCCGCATGCTCCATCGAAAGCTTCTTGCTCTGCCGCTTGCCTGCGCACTGTCGGCGGCCACGTTTGCGGCCGAGCAGGTGAAGGCCGTCATGGGTCGAGACGCGGAGCTCGTGATCGAGTCCGCTCCCGGCGGGCAGCTACCGATTCACCTGGAGCAGGGCCGCGCCGTCTGGATTCTTCCCGAGATGTCCAACGATCGGCAGCTCTACATCGCCTCCAGCGAGGATACCGACGCTGGTGTCGTGGGCTGGGTCGACCGTGAGGCCGTGCGCTGGCCTGACGGCACCCCCGTACCGGGCAACTCGTTGGAGTCGATGGAGCCTCCGAGGCCAGTGGCGCAGCCTGGAGCCGAGTCCGCCAAGAAAGAAGAAGTCTCGCAGGCTGCCAGCCGCGGACGCAAGGCGAAGAAATCCAAGAGCGGCCACGGCAAGAAAACGAAATCGGCCTCCAAGACGATGGCGAAGTTGCTTGAATCTGCGAAGGTTCAAGCCAAGGCCCACCCTGCGCCCTCGAAGCCGGCGGCGGGAGAGCCTGCAGCCCGTACGAGCGAGCCCGATCCCGAGGCCCCCGTCGCGGCGAAGCCCGACAGTCCCGAACAGCCGGTTGCGAAAGCCGGCGCGGTGACCAAGACGCTGGGTATCCCCGAAATGTTGCTGGGATTGGTTACCGACGCCAAGGTGCAGGACTACGCCCGCACGGTCGCGCGGGAGCCGAACCTCTCCAAAGAGGAGAAGGTGATGGCCCTCAAGATTTTCCACAAGTACCTGCTGGAGCGGCGGAGCCGGCTGGCGAAGTCCGGGAATGCCGACGCAGCCGAGCGCGAGCAGTTGCAGAAGCAATCGGAGGACCTGCTGGCCAACCTCTCGTCATTGGAGGACAAGCCGAAGACCGGCAGGGAAGCCCGAACAGGCAAGCGCTCCCAGACAAAGAAGCCGGCCAAGGTAGCCAAGGCCGCCTCCAAGCCGAAGAAGGAGCGCCAGCAGGACGGAGCCAAGACGCATGGTGCGGCCTGAGGCGGGGCGATGAGGATTCGCTGGTTTCTTGCGGTCGTGATCGGAGCGGCGGTCGTGACGGCAATCCCCTCGGCCCGCGCCGAGTATCCCGAGCAACTCGAGGTGCGGTTCCGTCAGGAGCTGGCGCGAGCGCTGAGCGGGACCGACTACGGAACGGCCTACCGAGCGTGCTTGCTGACGCCCGACGAGGTGCTCGTGGAGATCGTGTTGGAGAGCCCCGAGGCGGCCGAGCCGGCACGCGATTCGCTGGCTGTCGAGCAAGCGCGCCAACAGGTCGTGCGGTTGCTGGGCACCCGATATCCCCGTTTGAGGCTATCGGAGCTGTCCATCTTCAAGATGAAGGGGCAGCCTGCACCGCAGATGTACGCGCTGCAGCCGGAGCGGTAGCAGCGGAGGTCGGGGCTCCGAAGACGCGAAGCCGGCGACCCTTTTCAGGGCCGCCGGCCGATCGATTTGTCGTTCCGGGATGTCCGCCGACGACGACGGACTCGATCCGCATCAGTAGTGGTGATTATGGCCGTAGTAGCCGTAGTGGTCGTAGTCGTCGTAGTGGTGGATATGCTCCACATAGAAGCAGCCGGAGGCCAGCGCAGCGCTGCCCACGAGCAGTGCGACGGCCAAGAGCTGCGTCAGGCGCTTCTTCATCTTGGATATCCTTCCTTCCGTCTCAGTACGTCCAGTACTCGTTGGGGTGATTGGCTCCATAGTAGTGGTTGTCGTAGTCGGTATGGTAGCCAACCCGCCTGTTGTGTTCGTGACAACCGACGACGCTGAAAGCCGCCGCCACCATGATCGCCAGCAAGCTCAGTCTGAGGCTCTTCTCCATGCTTCACCCCCTCCTTGGGTCGGGGATGCGGTCATGACAGGTGTCTGTAGTTTCGGGTGGATGTCTTTCTTCGGGGAATTTGCAGGAATCGCTAATCTGCGCAGCTCGTCCTGCCGAACCTATTAAGTTGGGGCCGCAGGCATGTCAACCGGCGACTCGAGAATCTCGTGGCGCCGGGACAGACGGGGAGCGCAAAATGGCTCTCTGGACGATGAGAGCTCCCCGAGGTTTCGAGATAGGCCACTGGACTGACTGCGCCGCCTTGACAGGCTGCACGGTGATCCTATGCCGCCAGGGGGCCAACGCCGCCGTGAGCGTGCAGGGAGGCGCGCCTGCGACGCGTGAAACCGACTTGCTTCGCCCCGGGATGCTGGTGCAGCAAGTCCACGCCGTCGTGCTCACCGGCGGAAGCGCTTTTGGACTCGACTCGGCATGTGGAGTCGTTCACTGCCTCGAGTCCGAGGGCATCGGGTTCCAGACTCCCTTCGCGTGCGTGCCGATCGTTTCGGCGGCGGCACTCTACGATCTCTCGATCGGTTCGGCCGCGACGCGGCCCGGGCAGTCTTCCGGCGAGGCGGCCTGCCGGGCAGCCCATACCGATCACCTGCAGGAAGGCAACGCCGGCGCCGGTACGGGCGCCACTTGCGGCAAGGCCCTCGGCTTCGAACGCGCTACCAAGACCGGTCTGGGCGCGGCTTCCCTGGAGCTGCCGGGCGGCGGTACGGTCGCCGCCGTCGCCGTCGCGAACTGCTTTGGCGAGATCGTCTACGCCGAGACGGGGCGCATCCTGGCGGGCGCCCGGGGAGACGACGGCCGCCCCGTCCGCTCCGAGGCCCTGGTCCTGGCCACCCGGCAGCGGCCGCCCTTCGGCAACACCACCCTGGTCTGCGTGATGACCGACCTCGAGATGGACCGCAAGGATCTGACGCGCGTGGCCGATCAGGCCAACGACGGGCTCGCCAGGGCCGTGCGCCCTTGCCACACGCTGTTCGATGGGGATACCATTTTCACACTGGCTTCCGGCAGCTGCGGGCTGCGCGGAGACCCTCTCCAAGTTGGCGTGGCGGCTGTCGAGGCCGTGGTCAGAGCGCTGGTGCGGGCAGCGACCCAGGCCGAGAGTGCCGGCGGCCTGCCGGCCCACCGCGACCTTCCGGCCGGCGACTGACCGGCCCTCCTGGCAGATCTCGCACTCGATCGATGGACGAGCCTAGCTTTTCACCCGAGTTCCAGCGGAAATACCAGATCCTCGGAAAGCTGGGCGAGGGTGGCATGGGGATGGTCTTCAAGGCGATGCACCGGTCGCTGATGCGAACGGCCGCTATCAAGGTCATTCACGCCTCGAGCTTCGACGACGAGAAGGCCATTCAGAACTTCCTTGGAGAGGCACAACTCTGCGCCAAACTGTCGCACCCCAACATCGTGAAGGTCTACGAGGCCTCCATCGAAGGCGGCAACCCCTACATCGCCTTCGAGTACATCCAGGGAAATACCCTCGCCGAGCGCATCCGGCAGACGCCCAATTTCCCGCTCAAGGATGCTCTCACGATCACGGTTCAAGTGCTCGAAGGCCTGACCGTGGCCCACGAACAGGGGATAGTCCACCGCGACATCAAGCCGGAGAACGTGCTGATCGACCACGAAGGCAACGCGAAGATCGCCGACTTCGGGATAGCCAAGCGGTCTGCGGCCAAGACGGCCAAGAGCAAGGACTGGGTGCTGGTCGGAACGCCGGCCTACATGTCGCCGGAGCAGGCCTGGGGCGACGAGGCGACCGAGCGGTCGGACATCTACTCGGCAGGCAGCGTTCTTTACGAAATGCTGGCCGGGCAGCCTCCCTTCACCGGCAACACGATGCAGCTGGTCAGCCAGAAGATGAACAGCGAACCCAAATCGGTCAAGGAGCTGAGACCGGAAGTGCCCCAGCAGCTTGCCGACATCGTGACGGGCGCCCTGGCGCGCAAGCCGGAGGACCGTTTCGAAATGGCGGAGGACTTCGCCAACAAGCTGCGCAAGGCCAGGAGTTTCCTCGACAAATGGATGGCGGAGGAGCGGGGCGAGCGCCCCAAGTCTCGCGTGGGCAACTCAGCCCGGCTCTCCACGACCTCGATCAAGCTGCCGCCGTCCCCGCCGGTTCCTCCTCCGCCTCCCCCGACCTTACAGGATTTACTGAAGCAGCTGATGCTGGAGGCCTCTCGCAAGCAGTGGTGGCAGCAGCACGGGGCGCTCGTGGCGTCCATCGCTCTGGCTAGTTAACATGGAACAGTGGCCAAGTCGGGCCAGAGACTTTCCCGTTAGGGAAAAGGAGGCAGGGAATGCTCGGTAAGATTCAGAAGTTGCTTCGCCGCCGTGAGGACGAAGAGGGCCAGGGCCTCGTTGAGTACGGCCTTATCCTCGGTCTGATCGCCGTTGTCGCCATCGCCGCTCTGAACGCGACGGGCACCAACGTCAACTCGATGCTCCAGCGCGTGGCTAACACGCTGGACACCGTGAGCTGAAGCACTAACTGCTCTAGCTGGTGAGCGGAGGCCGGTCGCAAGACCGGCTTCCGTGTTTTCGGCCGCCCGGACGGACGCGAAAAGCAGCGAGAAGGTCGTCTGCACGCGGGGATGCCGCCTGGTCACGAGGTACGCAAGCCTCGCGCGCGGCGAACCTGCCGCCCGACGGTCTGCATGGTGACGGGGATTCCGAAACTCCTCTCTCCGGCGGCTACTCGGAGCCGACGGCGATGCCGAAGGACTTCAGCTTCTCGTAGAGGGTGTTGCGGCTGATGCCGAGGATCTCGGACGCCTGCTTCTTGTTACCGCGCGTATGGTCCAGAACGCGCGTGATGTGCGCGCGCTGAAGCTCGTCGAGCGAAATCATCGGCGAAGGGGGCAGCGCCGGGCCGCTTGGCGTGCTTGCGTTTCCGGGGGCGGAAAAATCGAGCAGGATCGATTCCGGGGGAATGCAGTCCTGAGCCGTCAAGAGGACCGCTCGCTCGATCACGTGCTCCAGCTCACGAATATTGCCGGGCCAGTGGTAGCCCAGCAGCCTCTGCATCGCGTCCTTGCTCAGCGTCTTCACGGCCTTGCGGCTGCGGGCGGCAAACCTCTCGAGATACATCCCCGCCAGCGGCGGGACGTCCTCCAGGCGCTCGCGCAGCGGGGGCAAGCGGATCGGGATGACATTGAGGCGGTAGTAGAGATCGCGCCGGAACTTGCCTTCGGAGACGGCCCTCTCCAGATCCACGTTGGTGGCGGCAATGACTCGCACGTCAACCTTCAACGTCCGATCGCCGCCTACGCGCTCGAACTCCATGTCTTGCACGACGCGCAGGAGCTTCACCTGAAGGTCCAAAGGAAGCTCTCCGATTTCATCGAGGAAAATGGTGCCGCCGCTGGCCCGCTCGAAACGGCCTTCGCGGGTCTTCACGGCGCCCGTGAAGGCGCCCCTCTCGTGGCCGAAGAGCTCGCTCTCCAGCAGCGAGGGCGTCAGCACCGAGCAGTCGACCTTGACATAGGTCCCTCGAGCGCGACCGCTCAGCCTGTGGATCGTTTCCGCCAGAACGCCTTTGCCGGTGCCTGTCTCTCCCGTGATCAGCAAGTGTGCGCCGGTGTCCGCGACCGTCTGCGCCAGCTTCATCACGGCTTGCATCCCCGGCGAACCGGCCACCAGCGACGGCGCCTCGCGATGTTCCTCGAGGCGCTGCTGCAGTTCAGTGACCTCGTCTTGCAGGCGCGCTTTCTCGATCTCTTCGGCGATCAAGTGCCGTTGCATCGACAGGGTCCGCAGCGTGGCGTTGACGCGTGCCAGAAGCTCGTCGATCTCGTAGGGCTTTACCACGTAATCGTCGGCCCCCAGCTCCAGCCCGAACACCTTATCCTTCACGTCCTTGTAGCAGGCCGTGACGAAGATCACCGGAATGGCGCGTGTCCGATTGTCGCCCTTCAGTTGCCTGCACAGGTCGAAGCCCGTCAGGTGCGGCATCATCACATCGAGCAGCACCAGGTCCGGATCCTCGCGTACCACTAGTTCGAAGACCTTTCGCGGATCTTGCTCGGTGACGACGCGGTGGCCGGCCCCGTCGAGCAGATCGTGCGCGAGGTCGAGCTGTCCCCGGTCGTCGTCGGCGACCAGAATTGTGAACTTCTCCATCGGCGCCGAATATACTAGCGCGCCGGTCCTATCTCCAAGCGGCTTTATCCGGCGCGCGCAGGATCACACCCGTGGCCGGCGCGACCTTGTAGTCGCCGCGGGCCGTTCCGAGGTTGCCCTGGGAGACGGCTGCGTCCCCGTTGCAGACGATCTCCCAGTCTCCGGAGCCGGGCAACTGAAACGGTACCCAGTTCGACTGATCGCCGTTGAGCAGCACCAAGTAGTCGGGCTCGTTACCGGGGCCGCGGAGCAGGTAGCCGAGGGCCTGCTCGTCGTCGGGTCGGAACCACTTGATGTGCTGATCGTCGACGCAGCCCTCTTGCCGGAAGGCGCCGTTGGCGCGCCTGAGCCGGATCAGGTTGCTGTAAAGCGCGAAGGTGTCCTTGTTTTTCGCCTTCACGTCCCAATCGATCCAGTTGACGTCGTTATCCTGGTCGTAGGAGTTGTCGTTGCCCTTCTTGTTCTTGCGGAACTCCTGGCCCTCATGCAGCATCGGGACGCCTTGGGCGGTGAGCAGCGCGACGGCGGCGAGGTGGTTGCGCCGGACGTCGTGACCGAGATAGTCGTCGAGAGCGTCGTTGTCGTGGCACTCGACGAAATTGACGCTCTGGGCCGGCGTCGCGGCGAACCACATGCAGCTTCCGGCGATCGCAGTCATCAGGTCGTTGCGGGTCGTACGCCCCTTCGTCAGGTCGCGCACGGCCTTCCGGTAGCCATCGTTCCAGAGGCCCCAGGGCGTGCCGCGGAGATCGCCTTTGTCCCAGCAACGGCGGTTCCAGTCGGCCGTCCAGGGCTCGGCGAACAGCATCGTGCCGGGCTTGAGCTGATCCTTGAGGGCGAGCATCGTGTCCTTGTCGATGCCGGCTCCCAGGTCGAAGCGGAACCCATCCACCTTGTACTGATCCATCCAGTACCTGCAGCTGTCGACGACCAGCTTGCGAACGGCGGGGTTCTCGGTTGCCAGTTCGTTTCCGCAGCCGGTTCCGTTCCAGTAGTAAAAGCTCGGGGTCAGGCGATAGTAGAGCTTGTTGTCGATTCCCTTCAGGTTGAAGGTCGGACCCTGCTCGTTGCCCTCGGCCGTGTGGTTGAACACGACGTCGAGGACGACGGCGATGCCTGCCTCGTGCATCGCCTTCACGGCAGACTTGAACTCCCGCACGCCGCTGGCGTGGAGCGAGTCGCTCGAGTAGGTGCTCTCCGGAGCGAAGTAGTGGGTGGTCATGTAGCCCCAGTGGTTGATGTGTCCCGGCGGGGCGGCGTTGTTGTCGAATTCGTGGACGGGGAGAATCTCGGCCACGTTGACGCCGAGCTCCACCAAGTTGCCGAGGACTTTGCCGGAGCCTGCGCCGCGAGTCAGACCCAGGAACTTGCCGCGCTCGCCAGGGGCCGTGACGCCGGAGGAGGGATGGAAGGAGTAGTCCTTGAGGTGCATCTCATAAACGACCGCGTCTTTCTGGGCCGGGGAGCGAAAATTCGCGGAGCGGCCCCAGTCGAAGGAGTCGTCGACCACGATGCTGCGGCCGTCGCTGTTGACGTTGGCCCGCGCGCAGGGGTCGCTCACAGGGGTGCGGGCGTCGAAGTGCTCGCCCGGGCCGACGGGGCCGTCGACGTTGAAGTCGTAGAAGGTCCCAGCGCCCGTGCCGTCCTCGACGGCCTCCCAGCTGCCGTCGGAGAGGCGTGTCATCGCGTGCGGCTGGCCGGCGCCGGTGGCGGCCGCGTAGGTGTTGAGCGTCACCTTCGTGGCGCGCGGAGCGAAGAGGCGGAAGGTGGTGGATCGCTTGTCGGCGGACAGGACGGCGCCCAGCGCGTGGCTGGCGGGCGCAACCTGGGACGGGGCGACGTCGGACGTGGGCGCCGCGGGCGACGGGTCGACCTTCTGGCGCAATTCCTCGGAGGAGAGGCGGCCCGAGCGGATCTCGTCGAGCAGCATTCGGCGCTGCTCGCGGTCGGCGACCTTGCCGAGCAGCTCGCGGATCACCTGCTGGTCGGCGCCGCCCGGATCGGCTGCGGCCGAAGGCACGGCCAGCACGAGCGCGAGAAAGAGCCCCGCAAGCGCCGGCACCAGCGCTGTCCGGCGGAAAGGAATCAGGAGAGCGGTGGCGAGGGTCAGCGACAAGGTGATGACGAGGGCGAGCACGGTAGCCTCCGGAAGCCAGACGGCCACCCCAGAGCCAGGGGCGGTCCACACGCTTCTACTCGCGCAAATATAGTAATGTTGCGGCGTCAATGCTGTATAAACGGTCGCGGCGAGCATGAACGGGAACGGACGGTACCCAACGGGGGCCGCGGGACCCGGGGCTTCTGGCTCCAGAGGCCGAGGGTTGGCCGTAGTGATGGGGCTGGCGTTGCTGGCGTGGGGCGCGGCGAGCGCTGCGCCGGAGAAGCCGGTGCGGGTGGGGCTGGTGCTCTCGGTTGGAGGCCTGGGCGACAAGTCGTTCAACGACGGCGCTTACGAGGGGCTGAAGCGGGCCACGCGCGAGCTGGACATCCTCCCTTACGACGGCGAGCCGACGATGGTGGCAGAAGACGACCGCTACTTCCGGCGCTACGCGGTCGAGGGGTTCGATCTGGTGATCGGCGTCGGATTCCTGATGCAATCGAGCCTGGAAGCGGTGGCCAAGGAGTTCCCGCGGATCCACTTTGCCATCGTGGATGCTTTCGTCGACCTGCCAAACGTGGCCTCCTTGCTGTTCAAGGAGCATGAGGGCTCGTTTCTCGTGGGGGCTGCGGCCGCGATGGCGACGAAGACGAACGTGATCGGGTTCGTGGGCGGCATGGAAATCCCGCTCATCCACAAGTTCCGCGTCGGCTACGGCGAAGGGGCGCGCTACCTGAACCCCCGCATCGAAGTGCTGGAGAAGTTTGCCGGCAGCGGGCCCGAGGCATTCAGCGATCCCTTCAAGGGCAAGCAGTTGACGGAGACAATGATTGCCCAGAAGGCCGACGTGATCTTCCACGCTTCCGGGTCGACAGGCAACGGCGTCATCGAAGCCTGCAAGCAGCACGGGGTGCTGGCGATCGGCGTCGACGCGAACCAAGACTACATGGCGAAAGGCTACGTGCTGACCAGCATGGTGAAGCGGGTCGATGTGGCGATCTTCGAGCTGGTGAAAGAAGTGAAAGCCGGCCGGTTCCGGGCAGGTCCTCACGTTCTGGGCCTCGCCGAGAACGGAGTCTGCACGACCGACTTCGCCTACACGAAGCAGAAGATGCCCGCCGGTTTCGAGGCGAAGCTGGAGGCGATCCGGCAGAAGATCATCCGGGGAGAGATCCTGGTGACGGACTATACGGCGCGGCCTGCAGCTGCGAAGTGAGCGCTCGATTGGGCAGGAAAAAACAGAAGCCGGAGGACAGAGCTCCAAAGCCAGCCGAATTGACGACAGCGGCTGCATCTCCTGGCGTGGCGCCGTTTGCCTCGCCTCCCGTGGCCGAGGCCCGGAGCCTCGAGCCTCGAGCCTCGAGCCCGAAGTCTTTGGCTGTTGAAATGCTCGGCATCACGAAGCACTTCGGCGCGTTGGTCGCCAATCGCGCCGTCCACCTGGCGGTGGAGCGCGGGACGGTGCACGCGTTGGTCGGCGAAAACGGCGCGGGCAAGTCGACGCTGATGAACGTGCTCTACGGCCTCTACGAACCCGACGAGGGAGAGGTCCGGATCGGCGGCCAACGTGTAACGCGGCTCAGCCCCGCTCGTGCGGTGGAGCTGGGGCTGGGCATGGTGCACCAGCACTTCATGCTGATCCCGACGTTCACGGTGCTGGAGAACATCGTGCTCGGCATCGAGCAGTCGAAGGGCGGCCTGCTCGATCTCGATTCTCCCAGAGCGCAGCTCCAGGAGATCATCGGCACCTACGACTTGAAGGTAAACCCCGACGCGCTGGCCGGCGAGTTGTCGGTCGGGATGCGGCAGCGGGTCGAGATTCTCAAGGTGCTGATGCGCGGCGCGGGGGTGCTCTTGCTGGATGAGCCAACCGCTGTTTTGACTCCACAAGAGGTGGAGGAGCTGTTCAAGATCGTCCGGCTGCTCAAGTCGCAGGGCAAAACGATCGTCTTCATTTCCCACAAGCTGCGCGAGGTGAAAGCGATCAGCGATCGCCTCACGGTGATGCGCGGCGGAGAGGTCGTCGGGTCGCACGCGACGGCCGGCGTCACGGAAGGCGACATCGCCGAGATGATGGTGGGGCGCAAGGTGCTGCTCGACGTGAAGAAGGCGGAGGCCAAGCCGGGCGATGTCTGTCTTTCGATCCAGGACGTCACGCTCGTAGGCGGCGGCTCCAAGCTGGTTCTCGATCACGTAGACCTGGAGGTGCGCGCCGGCGAGATCGTCGGCCTGGCAGGTGTGGTCGGCAACGGTCAGACCGAGCTGGTCGAGGTTCTGGCCGGCTTCCGAGCGCCCTCGGATGGCCGGGTGCGGCTCGACGGGCGCGACCTGCTGGAGATGGACGTGCTCGAACGGTATCGAGTGGGTCTGGCCCACATCCCGGAGGACAGGCACAAGCACGGGATGGTGGTCGACATGGACGCGCGCGACAACACGATCTTGGGCAAGCAGCGCGACGAGCCCTTCAGCCGCTCGGGTGTGCTCGACGAGACCGCGATCCTCCTGGAGGCGCGCGCGCGGATCGCCCAGTTCGACGTTCGGCCGCCGCGGCCCGACGTGCGCGCGGGCGACATGTCGGGCGGCAATCAGCAGAAGCTGGTCATCGCGCGCGAGGTGTCCCGCGAGCCCCGGTTCCTCATCGCCGCCATGCCGACCCGCGGCGTCGACATCGGCGCCATCGAGTTCATCCACCGCCATCTGATCGAGCTGCGCGACAGCGGCGTGGCGATTCTCCTGGTGTCAGCGGAGCTTTCGGAGGTTTTGAGTCTTTCGGACCGGATCGCTGTGATGTACGAGGGGCGCATGATGGACGTGATGGCCGCCTCCGAGGCGACCGAGCAGCGTCTGGGGTTGCTGATGGCCGGTATCCATGACAAGGCGGAGGCGGCGCACTGATGCAGAGGAGCCTCCTGCGGGACCTCGCGTATCCGGCCGTCGCCGTCTTCATCGCTTTCCTGCTGGGGGCGCTGCTGGTCGTGGCGACGGGGTATTCGCCGGCCGAGATCTACGGCGCGCTCTGGCACGGGGCGTTCGGCTCGGCCGAGAACGTCGCGTGGTCGCTGCAGAACGCGACACCGCTGGTCTTCACAGGGCTGGCGGTAGCGCTGGCCTTCCGCGCCGGGCTGTTCAACGTCGGCGCGGAGGGGCAGTTGATCCTCGGCGCCTTCGCGGCATCCCAAGTGGGAATCCGGCTGAAGGGGACCGCCTTCGACACGACGCTGTCGATTCTGCCGTTGGCGCTGCTGGCCGCCGCGCTGGCCGGCGGCCTCTGGGGAGCTATCCCGGGATGGCTCAAGGCGCGCCTGGGAGTCCACGAAGTCATCAACACCATCATGATGAACTTCATCGCCGCGCTCCTAGGCAGCTACTTCCTGACCGTGCCGTGGATCAAGGAAGCCGGGAGCGTGCCCCAGACGCCGATCGTCAGTGCGAACGCCGTACTGCCGGCGGCGCGCTTCATCAATCCGTACACGCGGCTCAACGCGGGATTTCTGCTGGCGCTCGGCTGCGTGTTCCTGGTCTGGTTCGTGCTGTGGCGGACTTGGCACGGCTTCGAGCTGCGGATCGTCGGGCTGAACGCGGGCGCCGCGACGTACGCCGGCGCCAACGTCGGCCGCACGACCATCGCCGTCATGTTCGCCAGCGGGGCGCTCGCCGGCCTGGGCGGCGCCGAACAGGTGCTGGGCGTGCACTACCATTTCATCAAGGACTTCTGGGTCGGCCTTGGCTTCACGGGGATCGCGGTCGCGCTCGTGGGCGAGAACCACCCGGTGGGCGTGCTCCTGGGCGCGCTTCTCTTCGGGGCGCTGCAGAACGGCGCGGCCGAGATCGACATGATGACGACGTTCCCGCGCGAGCTGATCCAGGTGCTGCAAGCGATCATCATCTTCCTGGTGGCGTCCATGGGATACGTGAGGAAGCGGTCCGCCGCCTGAGGCCGAGAGATGCTGGAACTCTACGTCGACACTACCATCGCGATCCTTCTGCAGTCGGCCATCATCGGCGCGACGCCGCTCATCCTGGCGGCGCTGGGCGGTTTGTTCAGCGAGCGGGCCGGGATCGTGAACATTGGGTTGGAAGGGCTGATGCTCTCCGGGGCGTTCGCGGCGGCGCTCACGACGCTGAAGACCGGAAGCCCCTGGCTTGGCATACTCGCGGGCGCAGCCGCGGGCGCGGCGGTGGCGCTCATCCACGCCGTCGTCTGCATCCGCTTCAAGGCCGATCAGGTCGTCAGCGGCGTGGCGCTCAACATGTTCGCCAGCGGCCTGACGCTCTTCCTGGCGCAGGTGTTCTGCGAGCGGCAGCGCTCGTTTGCGATCCCGGAGGAGGCCCGCCTACCGGTGCTGGCGGACCTTTTGGGTCCGATACCCGTGTTGGGGGCGATGTCGCCCCTCGTTTTCCTTGCCGTCCTCGCGGCGCCGCTCACCTGGCTGGTCGTCTACCGGACTCGCTTTGGCCTGCGACTGCGGGCCGTCGGCGAGAACCCTCACGCTGCCGATACCGCCGGCGTCCCCGTGGCGCTCTACCGCTACGCGGGCGTGCTCATCAGCGGAGCGCTGGCCGGCCTTGGCGGCGCCTACCTCCCCTTCTACGCCGGCAGCTTCGTCAAGAACATGTCCGGCGGCCGCGGCTACATCGCGCTCGCCGCGCTCATCTTCGGCAAGTGGCAGCCGGCGGGCGTCTTCGTCGCGTGCCTGCTCTTCGGACTGGCCAGCGCAGTCCAGGACTTCGTGCAGGGTACGTGGCTCCCGAGCCAGTTCGCCCAGATGATCCCTTACGTCGTCACGATGGTGACGCTGGCCGGCTTCATCGGACAGGCCGGTCCGCCCGGCGCCCTCGGCAAGCCTTACGAGAAGGAAGCGCGCTAGCCCCAATACCACTGAATTAAGCACGCGATGTCGCCCGCCGGAATGAAAACGAACCTCCCTGAAAAGTGGGGCCATGGTACACAGCCATTGAGCAAAAACTTTTCATGGAGGTTCGCGCTTGCTGTGTACCACGATGCACCTGGTTCTGACAAACGCCTCGGAGTCTTTCGG